>NZ_NPFZ01000004.1:0-236100 GCF_002259425.1 Rhodococcus sp. 14-2470-1a | reverse complement strand
TTCCCCCGTTCTGATGTTCACAACACCGTCATCTCGGATACCCACTACCCCCCCCCGGCCCGAACGGTTGCCCCAGCCTCCGCTCGCCGTTCCCGGTGGTGAAGGTACGGCGTAGCGGGCGTGCTACCCCGAAGGTTTGATGCGATGCCGGGGAGGTAAGCAGCACTACCGACAACAGCAGTACCGACACAGGGAGTTCGACGATGAGCACCAGCGAGACACCCACCGACAAGAACACCGGCAGCGGCGACGACGGATTGGGCAAGGACGGGTCCATCCCGGACACCGACGACGGAGTTGCTGTCGGGCACACCGACCAGTCGTCCTTCGAACCCGAAGAGGACGAGCAGGCGGAGGGGTGAAAATCTCAGGTTTTCTCGACTGTCACCGCAGACTCGCACTTTGTAGGGTCCACCTCGGCAGCCATGCGCCGCGGGTCGCTCTCGGGAAGAGAGGCGATGAGTATTCGCTTCGGGTGCGACGAGGTCCCCGTCACGAGGTACTTCTGACCCGGCCGCACGGTGACCGCCTCGGCGAACGGTGCGTCTTCGGGTAGTGCATCCGAGGGCTGTGCGTCCTTCTCGTTCAACGCGTCGCGGACGATTCGCCGGGGATCGTACTGCCGCAGGTCGATCGATTCCCATTCGCTGCGTCGCAACTTGACCCCCATTTCCTCCTCTGCCTCGGTGCGCGTGGTGTCGACGAAGTCACGAAGCGAGCGGACCCCGTGAGCTAACTTGCGCGCGTAGCCGGGTAGGCGCGAGGGGCCGAGAAGGAATCCGGCGATGACTGCGACCAGGAAGAGTTTTTCGAAGGTCAAACCGAACATGGTGGTGCTCCGGGTTTCAGGAGTGCGTGGACAGTGGTGTGTCGTGGAGTGAGCGTCGGGAAGCTCTCTTGTCGTGCACCGCTGTTATGGCGAGGGCTGCACCGAACAGCCCCGACATCGGGAGCGCGACGAGGAACATGGACAGAACGTCGGCCGCCGGGGTGACGAGCGCGCTGAAAAGCGCGATGACGACGACCATTACGCGCCAGCTGCGACGCAGGGCGTGCGCAGACACGATCCCCAGGCAGTTCAGCATGACCAGAAACGCCGGAAGTACGAAAGCGATTCCGGTCGCAAGGACGATCTTCATGACGAAGTCCACGTAGTAGGACGCGTTCAGGATGGTGCTGTCCTGGTCGGACGAAAAGCCGGCCAGCACGCTGACCATGCGCGGGAACAACAGGAACCCGAAGGCGCAACCAGCGGCGAAGAGCGGCGCGGCCGCAGCCGAGAATCCGGCGACGTATTTCTTCTCGCGTTTGTTCAACCCCGGTGCGAGATAGGCGAACAGCTCGCGCAGCCAGACCGGGCTGGACACGATGATTCCCGCGAACAGGGCAATTCTCAGCTGGAGATCGAACGCGCCGGTCACAGTGTCGTAGTTCAAACTGGCAGCCCGTGTCGCGGCCAACTCTTCGACCGGGGTGCGCAGAACGTCGAGTATCGAATCGGACAGCAGAAACCCGATCACGATGCCGATCAGCAGCGACACCGCCGCGCGCGTCGCGCGGCGTCGAGCCTCGCGAAGATGACCGGCCAGCGGCATCGTGCCGCGCACGGTGGTAGTCGCTGCGGTCATGATGCGTGTCGGTACGGAACGGTCGTGGTGTCGTTCTCGGCACCGGTGCGGTCACGAGTCGACGAGCCGGCCGTCTCCTCACGCACCTCGTCCTTGAGGATCCGCAGAGATTGGCCGACGCCCTTGGCGAGCGACGGAAGTTTGGTGGAGCCGAAGACGAGCAGGAGAATGGCGAGGACGATGAGTGCGTGCCATCCGGTCAGGTTGTGCAACATGGTGTTTTCCTAAGTGTCGAAGTGAAGTAGCGAGATCAGTTGGAGCCCTGGGAGCCGACGTTCGGCGGTCCGCCTGCGGGCGGGGTGCCGCCGCCCATCGGCGGCTGGCCACCTCCTCCCGGTCCGCCGCCGCCGGGAGGTGCACTCATCGTGGGTTCGGTGCCGGCATCCACGGCTACTGCCAACGATCCGACGTACCCGGAAGCGGCGTCTCCGGAGAACGTTCCCATCTGCAGGTCGTAGCCGTCACCGAACACGTTGTCGTTGTCGAGGCTGCCGATCTGAGCGAGGTTCTCGGCCGAGCCGGGGTAGGTGTCGAGCTGATAGATCGTGTCGAGCATGTCCTGAGGAAATGCAATCTGGGATGTGGCGATTGCATTCTCGGCAGTCGTTGCGGAGGCCGCGTCCGGATAGACCTCGAAGTGGATGTGCGTCCAGCGTCCGCTGTAGCAACCGGGGACGATGGTCTGGAAGGTGGCCTGTCCGTTGGAATCGGCGACCTGGATTCCGCGAAGATACGTCTCGTCCTCGACGCCTTCGGAATACATCGAGTAGAGGCCGGCTGCATCGCACTGCCACATGTAGACGGCGACTCCGTCGTACGGGTTGTTGCCGTTCGCCAGGTCCGTGACCGAGAAGGTCAGCGACAGAGGCACTCCCGACACAGTGGTGCCGCCGTCGAGGCTCGACGTCACATCGCTGCGAACGATTCCGGACTCCTCGAGGACATTGACACCGTTGGTGCCGTCGGCCGGGTAAGGGCCGTTGGTCTCCTCGGGAATTTCGTCGGTGGCGGTCGCCGTCGTGGAACCGGCCGATGTCGTCGTGGACGCGGCTGCACTGCCGGTATCCGACGAGGTGGAACACGCTGCCAACGCGAACGCGCCTGCCCCGGCGCCCACGACGCTGAGAACTCTACGACGAGTCACCAACGTGGTCATGTCGAAGCGGGCACCTTGATCGACGACCTCCTCGGTGGGCCGATCGAGAAGGCGCCCTTCGTAAGCCGGGCCGTCGGGCGTATCGGTGGGTTCTGGTACTCGGGTCATGTCTATTGCTCCTCTGGGGCACTCGGTGGCTCAGTAGGTTCAATAGTGGGTGTCGATCCGGTGAGAACCCTGGCTCTCGGCTGGAAGGTTCCTGTGAACGAGAAAGACCCGGTGCCGTCACGGCACCGGGTCTTTCGTTCTCGTCGGTCAGGCGGCGTCGCCGAGGCGGGCGGCGGCCTGGGCGCTTGCTTTGTCCGGGTAGGTGTTGGTCACGTGCACCATGACCACGATCAGGATGATCGGTACCGCCCAATTGAGGAAGAAGTCGATCAGATAGGGGCTGTCGGTTCCGGTGGCGTGCGCGTCGAGGGCGGTGACGAGTACGGACGCGGCGCCCATCACGGTGATCGCGACGCCCCAGGTGGCGGACAAGACGAAGTTGATGCGTCGGAACAGCGGCGAGGACCAGTACTCCTGAGGAGTAGACCGTTTCGCGTACTCGGCGGTGAACGGGCGCGTGGATGCCGTGGCCAGCAGGATGAGGCCGAGTACGACGCCGACGAGCGGCCGGCCCCACTCGAAGAGCCAGTTGTCGATGTTCTCGCCGCCGACGAAGCCGACGACGGCGATCAGGGAGAAGAGGACCAGCGAGTACATGTCCATCATCGTGGGGTTGCCCGTGCGTCGGCCTCGGACGACGAACACCAGACCGATGGCCGCGGCCAACAGTGCGCTCCAGGCGACGCCGTTGGCCGCCATTCTCTGCGCGACCAGAGAGAACGCGATCCAGGGAATGAAGCCGGTGAATATGGAGAGCGGATTGAGGTTCTTCGGCTCGGACATGTGGTTTCTCGCTCTCCGGTGTGAGGGTGCCGTTGCGGTCTTCGGCAGGGCGTGCAGGGTGTTCGAAGACGATCATGCGCGACGGGCGGGCTGCGGAACATCGGTCACGACGCGTAGATTTTTCTGCCGTTCACGTTCCACTCGGCACTTCTGGAACGGGTGGTCCGGTTTGTACAGTGATCCGGTGGGGCGTGACAGGGTGCCTCGCGGGATCACACAGGACCAACGAGAACTGGGGAAATATCGGATGGCACGTGAATTGGTGTGGACGGGTTTCATGTCGGTCGACGGCGTGCTGGATTCGCCGGGCGGTGAAGAGGAAGGACACCCCAGCGGTGGTTGGGTGGTGCGCACCGAGTTCGTACCCGAGGCGTTCTCGCTGAAGGGCGAGGAACTGCAGGAGACGACGGCACTGATGTTCGGCCGCCGCAGCTACGAGGTTTTCGCGCCGGTCTGGGTCGGGTCCGAGGACCACGCGAGCTACAAGGACCTCCCCAAGTACGTCGTGTCGACGACTCTCGACGAGACAGCTTTGGTCGACGGTTGGGGCGAGACGACCATCCTGAGATCGGCCGAGGACGTCGCAGCTCTCAAGGAATCCGACGGGGGAGCCATCTTCATCCACGGCAGCGGCGAACTTGCCCGCAGTCTGGCCGACGCCGGACTCATCGACCGCTACAACCTGCTGGTGTTCCCCGTCGTCCTCGGGTCCGGCAAAAATCTTTTCGGCCACGACTCACGCCCGGAGCAGCGTCTCGTTCTCCGCGAATCCGAGGCGTACTCCAACGGCGTCGTCAAGGTCGTGTACGACGTGGTGCGGTGACCGTTCCATCCATGCACTCACGGATGTAGGTACGACGCCCCGTTGACGTCGACCACCGTGCCGCTGCACCAGGCGGCTTCGGGTGAGGCGAGAAAGACGATCGTCGACGCTATCTCCTCCGGTGTGCCTACTCGGCCGAACGGACTCTGGCGACGGATGTCGTCGCCGCGTTCTCCGGCCAGTGTGGCCGCCTGGCGTTCGCTGGACACGAACCCGGGCGCGACAGCGGTGACCGAAATATCGTGCGGTGCAAGCGCTGCCGCCATCGATTGGCTGAACGCATGCAGTCCGGCCTTGCTTGCACCGTACGCGGGGTAGTCCGGCTCCCCTTTGAGTGCGCCCCTCGAGCCGACCGAGACTATCGATCCTGGCCTGCCCCTGTTTACGAGGTGGCGGGCAAAGGCCCATGTCGTATGAGCCGCTCCGATGAGATTGACCTGCAGCATCTCCCGCCAGGCCGACTCCCATTCTTCGAACGACCCCTCGGTGATGGGATGCCGGTTCGTTTCGGTCGGCCCGACGGCGGCGTTGTTGATCAACACGTCCACACTTCCGAAGCGGTCGATCACCTCGTCGACAATCCCCGGCCCACCCGTCGGCGACGAGAGATCACCGGCGACGGTGATGTGTCCGGTGCCGTCGAGGAGTTCCACTGTGTTCGCCGCAGCGTCGACTGCCGTCGAACAGTGCACGGCCATGCGATGTCCAGCTGCTGCGAATGCTCGTGCCGTGGCCCGGCCGATGCCCCCGGACGCGCCGGTAACCAGGACATTCGGATAAGCAGGAGTGTGCATGGGTGCACTGTATCGAGCGTCGGCCTCGACATTCGGGTTCACGGTGGAGTTTGGAAGCACTGCGAGCGGGTACCTAGGTCCTCGTGCAAATTGGAGACAGAGCTAGGTTCACAGCGGGGGAGAGCACGGTGGTCGTGATCATCGGCGACGTTCGAGACGACGGATTGGTGTTGGTTCAGAACGAGCCGACGGGAGCGGGCGCGTATTCGTTCCTGGTACGAGGAGAGCTGCTGGACGCGTTCGACGACGTCCCGGCGACGGTGTAGCCGCACACTCCTCACAACGCTCTCGGTGCGTTCACAACGGTGACAGCCGTTGTGAACGCACTTTTTTGTTGTAACGATTACCAAGGTCCATGCGGAAGTGACCCCCCGACGCGCGTCTACGTGGATACTCCTGACGGTGAAGCCGACTGCGCGTCCAGGTCCCGCCGCTCTGTGGACGGTCCTCTGCCTGGTCCTGGGACTGACGGTGGCAGGGGCGGGCATCGGTGAGGCACAGCCCGGCGCTGTTCGGTACACCATCGTGGGCTTCAGTACCTCCAGTGACCGCGATATGGACGTGTACGAATCCACCGACGGCAGCGCCTTTCGATCCGTTCGTGACGCCGCGTTCCGGCCGCCGTCCGGACTGATTCGCGACCCCAGCATCTTCCGGCATTCCGACGGCCAGTACTACGTCGCGTACACGACGGGCGGTGGAGCGAACATCGGTTTCGCGCGCAGTAGCAATCGCGTCGACTGGACGCCCATGGGCAACTATCCCGTCCCGTTGTGTTGCGCGTTTCTGCCGGGCACCGGAGACGGCACCGGCTCGGCAGGTCCTCCCGGTCTGACGGGTTCCGCGGGGTCGTCGGACGGACCTTCTCTTTCACCGTTCACCACGAAGGCGTGGGCACCGGAGTGGTTCGTCGACGGGGATCGGGTCAACTTGATCTTGTCCATGTCGACAGGGGGCGGGTTCGTCCCGTATCTGATGACCGCGCTCGACCCGTCGCTGACGCAGTGGAGCTTTCCGCTTCCCATTGCAGGCCTCGGTGCCGATCGCATCGATACGACCGTGGTCAAAGCAGGAGCGGTCTATCACGCGTTCACGAAGAACGAGACGAACAAGGTGCTCGAACACGCGATAGCGCCCACTCTCGCCGGGCCCTACACGTTCGTTCCGCCGGGGGACTGGGGCGCGCTGGTCGAAGGACCCGCCGTCGTCCAGTTGCCGAACGGACACTGGCGAATCTACTTCGACGCCTACACCGAGGGAAAGTATTTCTACTCCGACAGCGCGGACGGACTTCTGACGTGGAGTCCCCGGCAGGAAGTGCCAGGGTTGTCCGGCACGGTGCGTCACTTCGGTGTGCTGACCGAACCTGTCTAGGCTTCGCAGATGGCCGAAGAATCGAGACTGGAACGCGACGCCATGGTGGCCGCGCTCGCGGACTTCGAACATCGGGAACTCCGCGTCGACGGTAGGCGAGCGGCGGTGGCCGTCGCGATCGGCGGGGCGGCCGGCGACCGCCGGATGATCCTGACGAAGCGGCCCTCGAAGCTCCGCGCGCACCCAGGACAGTTCGCGCTGCCAGGCGGCAGCCTCGACCCAGGTGAGACCGCGCCGCAGGCGTGTCTGCGGGAGTTGGCCGAGGAGGTCGGATTGACGGCCGAGCCGTCGGACATCCTGGGCCGCCTCGACGATTACGGCACCCGGTCCGGATACGTCATCACTCCGTTCGTGGTGTGGGTCGGAGACACGTTGTCGACGATGACCATCGACCCCGGTGAGGTCGCCACCGTCTACGAGGTCGACGCCGCCGAGATCGATTCCAACCCGCGATTCGTCTCCATCGAGGAATCGGACAAGCCCGTGGTTCAGTGGCCGTTCCGCACCTCGCTGGTGCATGCGCCGACAGGCGCCATCGTGCACCAGTTCAGGGAAGTCGTGCTGCACCGGCGGCACACTCGGGTCGCGGATTTCGAGCAACCCGTGTTCGCCTGGCGTTGACCGCATCAGGCGAAGCGTTCTGTTCGACTGCCGCGGACCGGTTCGCTCTGTACTGTTGACGGCTGTTCACTGGACACGGCGGCGGGGCGGTTTTCGATGGGCGGTACCAGCGGGGCAGGACTCGGCGATACGCCGACCCGTCGTCCCGATGTCCGAGGCTTCACCGAGGACGAGGTCATCGCGATAGACGCAGTGGTGGCTCAGCTCCCCATCGCCGTCGTGGTGCACAGCTTGGATTCGGTGATCGTCGCCGCGAACGGGGAATGCCGTGAGCTGCTCGGGTACGACGCGGGCGATCTCACCGGCGCGCCCGTCACCGATTTCATTCCGGATTCCGAGCGAGTGTCGGCCCGCCGGATGGCGCTGGACATCGCGTCGTCGCCGGTGGACGTCAACGGACGCACCGAACCGAGAAGGGCGCTGCGGCAGCTGCGTCGCAAGGACGGTGTGATCGTCTCCTGCTGGATGCACGTGGGTGTCGGCGTGCTGGCGGGGCACGAGGTCTTCATCGTGTGCATGGATCTGGTCAACCCCGTGGTGCACGACGCCCATCTGTGGCGGAGTCGAGCCGAGCGCGACGATCTGACCGGACTGTCCAGGCGGGCAGTGTTTCTCGACCATCTGAACAGTTGGATTGCCGACGATGGCGCGGTGACCTTGGCGTTCATCGACGTCGACAATCTCAAGATCGTCAACGACACCCACGGGCACAGTGCCGGCGACAGCCTCCTGGAAGCCGTCGCGCTCCGATTGCGAGAGTGGTTGCCCGGCAACGCCATCGCAGGCCGATTCGCGGGCGACGAGTTCGTCGTCGCGCTGCCGCAGCCTTCCCCCGAACCGTCACTCGATGCCCTGTGCATCGTGCTCGACCGCGCACTGACGGGTGAGCCGGTCGCCTGGAACGGCAGGTTGTTGACCCTGGCGGTCAGCGTCGGTGCCGTCGAGCGTCTCGACGACGAGGACTGTGCGGCCCTCGTGGCGCGAGCGGATCAACAGATGTACGCGGCCAAGACCAAGCGCCGACGGGACTAGCTCAGGGCGCCGACATCAGGTTCTGCGGATCTCTGATCGTCACGTCTCGGTTCTCCTCGCGCAGTCGATCCACGGCATGCTGCAGAAGCGACCGGGCGGCGTCGTCGATTGCCCGGACGTGTTCGAAGTCGAGCACCAATGCTCGCGCTGTCGTCCGAGAGAGTGCGACCAGTATCGACTCCGCTCCGGCGAAGCGGAGGTCACCCTGCAACTCGACGGTCGCCTCGTTTTCGCCGTCGGCAGTGGTTCGGACAGCAGAGTCACCGGTCGGAGAGACGTGCATCATGTGCAGTTCGAGATCCTTCGACAGCCGTTCGAACACGGCCACTCCGCGCACACTGTTGCCGTGCTCGTTCAGGTTCGGTGACACGACAGCGATGCCGACCTGCCCGGGCAGCACTCCGATGATCGCGCCCGCCACTCCGCTCTTCGCCGGAATCCCGACCGTGGAGATCCAACTTCCGGTGCCGTCGTACATTCCACACGTCGCCATCACCGACAGCACGTGCCGGTTGTGCTGGGTGTCGAGCAGTCGTTCTCCGGTCTCCGGGCTGATACCGCCGTTTGCCATGACCGCCGCGATGGTCGCGAGGTCGCGGCAGTTCACGGAGATCGCGCACTGGCGGGCGTAACCGTCGACGACCTCGGCGGGGTCGGCCCCGAGGACTCCCACTGCCTTCAACAGGTGTGCGATACCGGTGTTGCGGTCGTCGGCCTCCAGCTCGGCTTCGTGGACCGCGGCGTCGATGGACAGCTCGCGGCCGGCAAGCCGACTGTGCAGCAACCGGACTCGTTCGGCGCGATTTTCGGAGGACGCACCCTCGATCATCGAATGAACCGCTAGCGCGCCCGCATTGATCAACGCATTGCGCGGCCTGCCCGTCTCGGGTTCCAGCGAGATCTCGTTGAACGAATCACCGGACGGTTCGGTGTCCACGACCTCGGCCATCGCGTCGCGGCCACGGTCGTCGAGGGCCAACGCGTATGCGAGGGTCTTGGCGATGGACTGAACCGAGAACTCGTACTCGGCGTCGCCCGCGGTGTAGACCGAGCCGCCGACGGTGGCGAGCGCGATACCGAACAAATCTGTGTCCGCCCGTGCCAGTTCCGCATTGCCCTGCGGAATGGATCCGCCGTCGGACCCGCGACACTCGTCGAGCACAGTGCGGAGATAGTTCGAGATCGGAGATTCCACACCTAACCGTAGACGACCCATCACTGTGCCTGTTCTCGGCTATTCACCATGTTCGTCTACGATTCCGAGCGGAATTCGAACACATGACGGAAGGCGTCAGAAGCGTGATCACCGGCAGCGTCGTTGCAATTGTCACCCCGATGAAGACCTCGGGCGAAGTCGACTTCTCCGCGCTCGACGCACTGGTGGAACGGCAGGTGGCGGAAGGCACGTCCGCGATCGTGTCCGTCGGCACCAGCGGCGAGGCATCGACGCTGTCGGTGTCCGAGCACACCGAGGTGATCAGGCGGACCATCGGCGTCGTGGCAGGCCGGGTGCCCGTCATCGCCGGTACCGGCGCGAACTCGACGTCCGAGGCCATCCACCTGACCAAGTCCGCGCTCGCCGCGGGTGCCGACGGTGCCCTGCTGGTGACGCCTTACTACGTCAAGCCGCCGCAGGAGGGCCTGTACCGGCACTTCCGCGCGATCGCCGAGGCCGTGGACATCCCGCAGTACCTCTACAACGTGCCGTCTCGTACGGGGTGCGACATGCTGCCGTCCACCGTCGCGCGACTTGCCGAGATTCCGAACATCGTGGGTTTGAAGGAAGCCGCCGGTGACCTGGACCGGGTCCGCGATCTCGTCGCGCTCGAGTTGGACGATTTCGCGCTGTACTCCGGCGACGACGGCACCGCCCGCGCCAGCATGCTCGCAGGATTCCACGGCAACATCTCCGTGACCGCCAACGTCGCACCGGCGGCGATGGCCCGGATGTGTGCTGCCGCGATCGCAGGTGACGCCGAGTCGGCGTCGGAGATCGACGCGACGCTCGCGGGTCTGCACAGCGCCCTGTTCGCCGAGCCCAACCCGATCCCGGTCAAATGGGCGCTGGCGGAGATGGGTCTGATGGCCGGCGGTATTCGCCTCCCGCTCGTCGAACTCGACGAGTGGCATCACGAGGACGTGCGCGCGGCGCTGCGCACCGCCGAGCTGCTGGACTGAGCGCTCATCCCTCGGGTCGATCGGTGACCGAACCGGTCGACTGCTCGGTGGACTTACGTGCCCGGATCTTCTTCGTCACGAACCATCCGACGAGGAGGACTGCGGCGCCGATTGCGACGTACTGGAAGATCGACGCGTAGGTCTCGACATAGTGCCAGTTCTCACCGAGGAAGAATCCGGCGAGGACGAAGATCGAGTTCCAGAGCAGGCTTCCGAGTGTCGTGTACAGGGTGAACTGGGCCAGCGGCATTCTTGACACGCCAGCCGGTATGGAGATGCCGGATCTGACGACGGGGATCATCCGGCCGAAGAACACCGCCGAGCGGCCGTGCCGAGTGAACCAGTCCTCGGCCTTGGCGAGGTCGCCGGTGTCGACGAACGGGATTCGGTCGACGATCGCGTACATCCGATCCCGGCCCAGTTTCATACCGAGCCAGTACAGGACCAGTGCGCCGACGACGGATCCCGCGGTGGTCCAGAACAAGGCTTCGGCGAGCGACATTCCGCCGCGCGACGCGGTGAAGCCGGCCAGCGGAAGAATGATCTCACTGGGCAACGGTGGAAAGAAGTTCTCGGCGGCGACGGCGATGCCTGCCCCCGGTCCGCCGATGGTCTCCATCAGGCCGACTGCCCACCCGGCGATTCCGCCGAGTTCGGTGCTGGTTGCGGCAAGGTACGCGTCGTTCATTGCATCGACTGTATCGAATCGGACAAAAGGAAGACGGTGACCACGAGGGCAGCGTCCGATTCGAGTGGGCGTCGGGTACTCCGCAATAATGGCCGCATGTCGAAGATCGCATACGTCATCGCAGGCTCGGAAGCGACCGGAGGTGCCGGCTTGCAGGCCGACCTCAAGACGTTCGAGAAACTGGGTGTCTACGGCGTCGGCACCATCACATGCATCGTGTCGTTCGACCCCAAGTCGGGCTGGGGTCACCGATTCGTCCCGATCGCCGGCCAGGTCATCGCCGACCAGATCGAGGCAGCCACGTCCGCGCACGCTCTCGACGTCGTCAAGATCGGGATGCTCGGAACTCCGGAAACCGTGGAGACCGTCGCGACCTCGCTCAGGCAGCAGCCGTGGCGGCACGTCGTCGTCGACCCGGTTCTGATCTGCAAGGGGCAGGAGCCTGGCGCCGCCCTGGACACCGACAATGCGCTGCGCAGCGACATACTTCCACTCGCGACCGTCGTCACCCCCAACCTCTTCGAAGCGCAGACGCTGTCCGGCATGGAGTCGCTCGAGACGGTCGACGACCTCGCGGAGGCAGCCCGGCGCATCGCCGATCTCGGCCCGCGCTACGTCGCGGTCAAGGGCGGCGCCGGTCTGCCCGGTGACGAAGCCGTCGACGTGTTCTTCGACGGAACCGACGTCACGGTGCTACGCGCCCCGAAGATCGGTAACGAGCGGGTGTCCGGCGCGGGATGTGTGTTCGCCGCCGCGATCACCGCGGAACTCGCCAAGGGCACCGACGTCGCCGACGCAGTGTCCGTGGCCAAGGAGTTCGCTCACGCGGGCATCGCAGGCCGAATCACCACCGAGGCGCCGTTCACCGCTGTGGACTGGCACAGCTGAGGGGCGCGCTCTCACGCTTCGGTGCGTAGGTCCTCGATCGCCGCGATGTGCGCATCGAGGTTGATGCGGACTCGGCCCGAGCTCGGTGGGTTTCCGAGGCCGAAGGATCGGACGACGGCCGCGACGGATGCTCCACCGAGCGCGACGTCGCTGCCGAGCTGAGGCCACGTCGACAACGTCTTGCCGATCTCCGGCACCGATGCGAGCATCCGCGGAGTGAGCTTGGCGGGATCGAGAATTCGTGCCGCCAGCGGCGCCTTCTGTGCCGGTGTGATGTCGCGGAGCGCCGAGGCGTCGAGGTCGCCCAGCAGCCCGTGCAGCAGGGGACGATCCGGCTCCACGTCGAACCTCTCGACGTCGAGTATTCCGCCGTCGCTGGTCTCCATGATCACCGGTATGCCCCGGCGGCGTGCGTTCTCGCGAAGCGTCAATTTCGCGTCGAGAGAATCGCATTCGTCGATGACGATGTCGAGACCGTCCAGAAACGAGTCGATCGTCTCGGGCGTCAACCCGTCCTGGAACTCGACCACCGACAGGTACGGGTCGAGCTCTGCAATTCGACGGGATGCGACGACACTCTTGTTGACGTCCAGATCGAAGAGCGACGCCGGGACTCGGTTGAGGTTGGACAGGTCGAGCTCGTCGAAGTCCGCGAGACGTAGTTCACCGCACAGGCCTTCGATGGCCAGGGTGTGCGCGACGGCGTGTCCGACGCTCAGTCCGACCACGCCTACGCGCAGATCGGACAGGGCGTTCTGCTCCGACGCGGTGATCTTGTTTCGGTTCCGATCCAACCGGAGCAACCGAAATGCAGCGGGACCGAGGACCCGAACCAGCGCGTGGCGCCACGGGTAGTGCACCCACCGCAGAGGTTCCTCGAGCACGTCCGCCGCCGGTGCCGGACGAAGCTCGCGGAGCGATTCACGTTGTGTGCCAGTGGTGTCGAAGACACGGATTCCGCTTCGCGCGGCAATCTCGTCGTACAGTTCGCGGTCGTCCGTCTCGGCCACATTCAACACAACGTGCTCTGCCACGTCACCCTCGTTCTTCGCTGCTTCGTCCGATGCGGCCGGAAGTCGTGCCGCTGCCGACAAGGTAGCGGAACACTGCCCCGGACGCTGTGGCGAGCGGCATCGATGGTGGTCGTGACCTGACACAAAGATTCAACCGCAAATCTGGAAAGCGGCCTGCTCGCGTGTGTGCGATCTCATCACCTGCGGGCTTTCTGCAGGTCATCGGAGTGGCTAGCTGGGCAAACGACCCCAACTACCAGGAAGAATGAGTGGACTGCCGTCCGGCAGTGCCCTCGTCCGGTTCCATTCGGGGATCTGGACCGTTCTCAAGGAGTTAAGACGTGGTTGCACACACGACAGGATCTGCACGCACATCGGCCGTCCACCACTCGGCCGTCCACCACTCGGCCGTTCAGTACAAGGGCCGAGACATCCGCGGCATCAGGCCGCGCCTGACAACGGCAAACACCATGCTCGGGTCGTCCTTCGGACCGCGATCGAGCGTGACGAGCGACGGCACGATGGAACTGGTGGTCGCAACTCCTGCGGCCGCGCCCGAACTGTGGGACCGATACGTCGACGGCGCCTGGTCGTCGTACTCGCGGCACGGGGTGACCCGGGCGCTGGACATCGATGAGGTTGCGTCCGGCGCGACGACCACACTCTTCTACGTCGTCCTCGACTCGTCCGGTGAGATGCTCGGCGGAGTGCGCGCGCAAGGACCGTACACCCTCATCGAACAGTCGCACGTGCTCGTCGAATGGGAGAACTCGCCCGGACTCGACGTTGTCGCCGGGCAACTCCGGACTCGGCTGCCCTACGGAATCGTCGAGATGAAAAGCGCCTGGGTGGGCAAGGGCAGTCCGGGGCGAGAGGTCTCTGCCTTGCTCGCGCGCACGGCACTGCCGACCATCGAGTTGACCGGAAGTCGCTACTTGTTCGCCAGCGCGGCCGACCATGTTCTTCGTCAGTGGGAGTCGTCGGGTGGCCGCATCGACGTCGACGTGCCTGCGGCGGCGTACCCGAGCGAGCAGTACCGGACCCGCCTGATGTGGTGGGACCGCGAGACGTTCTCGCGTGAAGCTCAGCCGGCGGTGTGGGAGGACATGGTCCGGGACGCGCACGCTCTGTGCGGCCCGCTCGAGTCGTCGGCTGTGGCCTGAATACTCGCTTCTTGTCACGGCATCGCGCGTCGTGCGACCTCGGCTGCCAGGTCACTTCGTTGCTCGGGAGTGTGCGCTTCCCAGGTGACCAGGACAGCACCTGCATGCGCGGACTGGTCACGCCCGCTGGACTTCGCGTCGTACAGCGCGTTGTCCGCGGCGTGCATGATGGTGTCGACGACGTGCTCGACGTGCGAACTCTCACTCGCGGCACCGAAGTTGAGCCGGGGATCGAGCGCAGCTCGGACGTCCACCGTCACCGAGCCCACGCTGACGGTGACCTCGCACTCCGCGCGAACACTGTCCAGGATTGCGTTCTCGAGTGGAGTGCGTGGCTGGAGTTCGGTGAGGATCAGAAATTCTTCGCCGCCGATGCGCGAGACGATGGCTTCCTGCGATCCGGTTCGAGCGGTTGCGTGGCGCAGCGCTTCGGCGATGGTGACGAGCACTCGGTCTCCGGCCGCATGACCGAGCGTGTCGTTGACGGACTTGAAGTGGTCGATGTCCACGACGTACGCCCACAACCTGCCGCGGCTGATGCACGCCTTGTCCAGGAGGGCCTCGACCTGGGACAACATTCCCCGTCGGTTCAGCAAGCGGGTGAGCGGATCGGTGTTGGCCAGCACGCTCAGCCGTCCGTTCACCGCGAGAAGCGAGCGACGCAACGCGGCGATCAGTACGACGGGCACCAGGACGGTGGTCGCCGCTGCACCGACCGCGACGACGGTGACGGCCAGTCCGGAATCGGACAGTGTGATCGACGACAGCCACGTCGCGAGAATTACGGATCCAGCGGTGACGGCGGCGGTGATCTTCGGCGGCGACCCAGCAGCGGCGATGGCGGGAACGACTGCCAGCATCGACGTGACTGCGCGTGTGCCCGACGGATCGGCGATGAGATAGGCGGAGATCGCGACTCCGACCATGCCGCCACTGCCGAGTATCGCGAATTGCAGGTCGGTCAGGCGGCCGATCTTCAGTGCGAACACCACGGTGAGTGCCGTGAAGCCCACGATCGCGCACAGAAGAGGGAACGCTCCGGGCTTGAGGAACGTGGGCGAGATCATCGCGATGGCGAGCAGAGGCAGCGCGCCGGTAGCGCTGGCGATCACCATCGCCGTGCGCGTGTCGAACCGCGCAGTCGAGCGCTGCGGCTCCACACCGGATCGACGCGTCAACACGCTCATAGGTCAGTGCCTCGGGTCGAGTAGGGACAGGTCCCGGCCAGCATAGCGCCCATGATGGTCGAAGTTGGCGATCCAGAGTCCAACTGGAACCGACCTTCCGGTCGGAAAGTTGGTGGTCGGGGCGTCTTTCGATAGTTCGGGTCCGTTTGCCAGGAGGTTGCTGTGGTCAGGTCAGTCCGATCGACCGTAGGTATCGGAGGCTGTCCATTCGGTCGGTGGGGTCGTGCAGTTCGATGCCGATCAATCCGTCGTATCCGGCTCGGCCGAGGACGTCGAATGTAGCCGCGACATCCAGGGTTCCTCGTCCGAGCGCCAGGTGATCGTCCACGACCCCGTCGTTGTCGGTGAGTTGTACATAGGCGATGCGTGGTCCGAGCACCTCGACGAACTCGGACACTCCACCCGGGAGCAGATGGGCGTGGCCCACATCGAGGCACGCCTCGAGTGCCGGTGAATCGACGGAATCGAGAATTGCCAGAACCTCCGCGGCCGTGCATCCGAGGTAGCGAATCTCGGCTTCGACGGGAAGAACGTTCATGTTCTCGAGAACCATCGTGATACCACGGTCGTGCGCCCGGACCGCGACCTCACCGAGAGTTCGCGCGAGGGCGTCGAGCGGTTCGTCGAGACCGAGTCCGAAGTGGTAGCCCGCATGAACGATCAGAGTGTCGAGGCCGAGGCGATCGGTGAGATCGACGTACTCGAGCAGATGCGCGACGACGGCGGGCCGGACCGTCGGATCGGTCTCCGCGCAGTTGACCGCGGACGCGGAGTGCACCACGCACGTCATTCCGAAGCGCTCGACGAGTCCGCGGACGGTCGCGATACGTGTGTCGTCGAACGAGCCCGGCCTGTTCTCCGGCTCTTGGCACGCGAGTTCCAAAGCCGAGACACCCGCGGCGGCCGCGAACTCGAAACCTGGTTCGAGCCGTCCGCGTCCGGTGGACAGTGCAATCATCGGTCAACCTCCGGGCTATTGTAGACAACGAGAGGTTAACCTAATTACTTGAGCAGAACGGCGTCGCGTCGTGTGGGCGGTACCGTAACGGCTGATATGAGCAAACCACTCCCACGTGCAGGCAGACTCGTCACGGACCCGCCCAGCCTCACCGCTCTGGCTGCGGACGCACTGCGGTCGAAAATTCTCCGCGGCGAGCTGCGTCCGGGCGATCGCGTCGTCGAGAACAGGTTGACGGGCGAGCTCGGAGTCAGTCGGCCACCGCTCAGGGAAGCAATGCGCATCCTCGAGCAAGAGGGGTTGCTGGTCCAGACTCCGCGCGTGGGTGCGGTGGTGACTCCCCTCACGATGCAGGACGTCTACGAAATCGTCACTCTGCGAGAGAATTTGGAGGCGATGGCTGTACGTCTGGGTGTACCGGTGAAGTCGGAGTCCGCACTCGCGGCGTTGCGCGAGACGCTCGAACTCATGACGTCGCACGCGGCCTCGGGTCGAGAAGACGTGGCCGTCGAGGATTCCTACCGGTTCCACGCCGCGCTGGTGGCGCTCGCAGATCATCGTCGACTGGAAGAGTCCTATCGTTCGTTGTCCATCCAGCTGCAGTTGTGCATGAGCATGAACCGCTCGGCCCGGGCAGCCGAGGAGACTCTCGTCGAACGAGCGGAACGGCACCGACGGTTGTTCGATCTCGTTGTCGCCGGCGATCCGGACGCTGTCCTGCGCGCGATGCACGACGAGAACTCGCGCAGCTTCGTGCGAACGATCGAGACCGAACTCGCCGACGGGTCGCCGTCTGCGCAGGCATGGGCGGCGGAGTTTCGGGGTCCCGCGTAGCGGGGTAGCACCCGAATGTGTCGGGTACAGCAATTTTCCGTTCCATAGGGCGGCCGTGGATCGTCGCGGCCACGAAGTCGACGATTGCAGCGATGGCCGCGTGGTGGTTGGCCGATCGCGTCATCGGTAGTCCGCAGAGCTTCCTCGCGCCGTACACCGCGCTGTTCATGATCGGTGTGACCGTGCGTGCGAGTGGCACTGCGGCCCTTCGTCAAGTCGCCGTCGTCACCGTCGGTGTCGCGATTGCAGCCCTAGCGGGCAGCGTAGCGCCGGTGGTGCCGGCTCTGGCTGCGGCGGTTGCCGTCGGGACTGTCGTCGGCAGAATGAAAGTGTTTGCGCCGGATGGTATGTGGGTGGCCATCACCGCGCTCCTGGTGCTGCTGTACGGAACTGCGACCGACGAGGTGATGGTGCTCTACCGCATCGGTGACGTCGCGCTCGGTGCCGTCGTCGGGCTTGCTGTCAACGCCGTCGTGGTGCCCCCCGAATTCCTCTCCGAGGCACGTGACCTCATCGTCGTACGATCCAGAGGCCAGGCCGAGCTGCTGCGTAACCTGGCCCGCGCGGTGCGGGACGGGACTCAGGTGCATCGGGAACGTCGGACCGAGCTGTGGGAGTTGTTCAAAGCCTCCGGTGTCACAGCAGCCCTGGATCGAGGCAGAGACAGCTTGCGGGGCAATGTGCGACGCCGTGCGTGGAGCCGGGTCGGCGGCGATCGTATCTATCGGCCCGCGGCGAGCACACTCGACCGAACGCTGATTTCGCTGGCAGCCGTGGTTGTCGGAGTGGAAGGCCTGTCCAGCAGGTCCGAGGACTCGAGTGACGGACTGCGAGACGATGTCGCGGACCTACTCGACACCGTCGCCGACGCGTTGGACGAACTGGGCCACGACCCGGCGCGTCACCACAGTCCTTACTCGCGCATGCTCGGCAAACACCTGCCGGAAGCCATGCGATTGAGCGAAGTTGTGCACGAGGGACTTTCCGACGCAGGCGCCGACGCGGCCGCGATATCCACCATCGTCGTCGCCGTGGACGCCATCGACGCCACGTTGTATCGACTCGGTGAGCAGTGAGGGGCTCCCGACGCCGATGATCCGGGGCGTTCGATCTGTCCTGGGTGAAGCCTGAAGACGCTACGCTTCTCGGCGGTATCGGCAGCGGTTCCTACGCCGCGGTGTGGTCGACGACGGAGGTGCGCGGTGGCGGGCAACACGAGAAATCCGGGGCAGTCGGTGTCCGCTCGACTCCTCGCGGTTCTCGCAGCCTTCGAAGGAGATCGAACAGCCCTCACGCTCACCGACATCGCCGCCGCGGCAGGGCTGGCGCCTGCGACAGCGCACCGCCTCGTCGGCGAGCTGGTCGACTGGGGTGCGCTGGTGCGTACCGAGACGGGTGAGTACGTCGTCGGGCAGCGCTTGTGGAAGTTGGGCATGCGCGCGCCCGTGCAGGCTGATCTTCGTGAGATCGCGTCGCCGTTCTTGCACGACATCTACGGCGCAACGTTGGCGACGGTCCACCTCGCCGTCCGCGACGGTGATCAGGTGCTGTATCTCGATCGGCTCGCCGGGCACGCGTCGGTGCCGGCAGTGAGTCGGATCGGCGCCCGACTTCCATTGCATGCCACAGGCGTGGGGAAAGTGCTTCTCGCGTACGCACCGAAAGATGTTCACGATCGTGTGCTGAGCGACTTGCCTCGACTCACCCGGTACACCGTCGTTCACCCCGGCAAACTGGAGGCCGAACTTCGTCGCGTACACCGCGAGGGATTCGCGCAGACCGTCGAGGAAATGGCACTCGGCGCGTGTTCGGTCGCGGTTCCGGTGCGCGGTGCCGACGACGACGTGGTCGCGGCGCTGGGAATCGTGGTGCCGAACTTCAATCGGGACCGATCGAAATTGGTTGCGTCCCTTCAGGTGGCAGCCCAGGGTATTAGTCGATCCTTTCACTGAGTGGAAGAACCCGCTAGGAGTGGCGCCGGTCAAGGTGTCTACTGGGTGTCATGCGTACAGAGGTAGCCATCATCGGAGCAGGGCCTGCCGGCTTACTGCTGTCTCACCTGCTCGCCGAACAGGGCGTCGACTCGATTCTGATCGAAACGCGGAGTCAGGAGTACGTGCTCTCGCGCATCCGCGCAGGCATTCTCGAGCACTCGACCGTCCAGCTGCTCGACGACATTGGCCTCGGAACGCGATTGCGCAGTGAGGGTCAGGAACATCGCGGCATCTACCTTCAGTGGCCGGAGGAGCGGCACCATATCGACTTCACTGATCTCGTCGGCCGCAGCGTGTGGGTCTACGGACAGACCGAGGTGACCAAGGACTTAGTTGCCGCACGCGAAGCGGCGGGTCAACAGATCTACTACGAGGTATCCGATACCGCGCTGCACGACGTCGAAACCGATTCTCCCTACGTCACATTCACCGATTCCGACGGGCACGAAGTGCGCGTCGACGCGGCGGTGATCGCCGGATGCGACGGGTCGTTCGGCCCGAGTAGGGCGACGATGCCCGACCGGGTTCGGCAGACCTGGGAACGGACGTACCCCTACTCGTGGCTCGGCGTCCTGGCGGACGTGGCCCCGTCGACCGACGAACTGATCTACGCCTGGCACCAGGACGGCTTCGCGATGCACTCGATGCGCTCCGACACCGTCAGCCGGTTGTACCTGCAGGTTCCCAATGGAACCGATGTGAACACCTGGTCCGACGACAGGATATGGGATTCATTGGCCGCCAGGCTCGGTCACGGCCAGAACGGGTGGGAGCTGACGCCGGGTCCGATCACGGAGAAGAGCGTCCTGCCGATGCGTAGCTACGTTCAGACTCCGATGCGGCACGGCAACCTCTTCCTCGCCGGCGATGCGGCGCACATCGTCCCACCGACCGGTGCCAAGGGGCTCAATCTAGCAGTCGCCGACGTGGCACTTCTTGCTCCTGCGCTCGTCGCGTTGGTGCGCAAGGGCGACGGCGAGCTGGCTGAGTCCTACAGCGACAACGCACTTCGGCGAGTCTGGCGATGCACTCACTTCTCGTGGTGGATGACGACGATGCTGCACACCAGCGCAGATCCGTTCGACGCTCAACTTCAGCTGTCCCAGCTGCGCTGGGTGGCGTCGAGCGAAGCAGGCGCCACCGGCTTGGCAGAGAACTACGCCGGACTGCCCATCGGGTTCTGATTCGCGGCGACAACGAATGCCGATCAGCGAGAACTCTTCATGTCGATTTTGTAGTAGGCAATTTTGCGATACAGAGTTGCCCTGCTCATTCCGAGGCGTTCGGCGGCGTGCTGCATCGTCATCGGGCCGGTGGAGAGAAGGCGCACGATTTCGCCGCGCTCGAAGGCCTCGATGCTGGACAGTCGACGGGTGGGGCCGGCCAGGATTTCGGTGGGTAGTACGTGCGTGTCGACAACATCGGAACGCCCGACCGCTCGAGTGATCGTCGACTTCAGTTCGGCGACGTCGTGCGGCCAGTCGTAGTTGCGTAATGCGCGTTCCGCTGAGCCCGTGAACTGGACGTCGCGGCCGCGCATCTCGCGGGCGAAGTGCCGGGCGAGGGGGAGGACGTCGTCGGGACGGTCCTGAAGGGCCGCGACGGACACGACCGATCGGACGCGCCTGCGGAGAGCCGTCGGCACCGACTCGAGCCGTTCGGCCGTCATCGAAACAGGCATGCGCGGTACGTCGGATGCGAACAGCAGGCCGTCGAGATGCTCGGCGGCGTATGCGGGCAGGGCGTCGACGTCCCGGACGACGATTGCGGTGTCCGGTCGCCCGGCTTCGAACGACCACAGGTCGAGCCAGGTCTGCAGATCGTTCGGTTCCGGCGCAGATGCGACGAGGATGCGGTGCCGAGGAAACGCTGCTCGAGCGGATTGTTCGAGCAGCGTCGAACGTCCGCTGCTCGCCCGGCCGATCGCGGCGACGGCCATGCCGTCGTCCATCGCGGATCGTGCCTCGGCCACTGCCGTCGTCCACTCGGAACCGAGGTCTGCGACGGCGCGGCCCGCGGCGTGCACGATCCTGAAGAGGCCACGCCGCGTCGTCGGACGCGGCGTGTTCCCCGAACCGCGTGCCAGCATCGACGTGCGGATGGTGCTGGCCGCCGACCTGGCGAGCGTCAGCAGCAGATCACTCGACGTTCGCGCCCACGTCGTCAGGTTCACTGCGCCTTCCAGCCTGCCCGTGGCAGGGTCGACGACCGGTGCCGCGGCACAGGTGAAACCGGTCAGACTGTGCGAGTAGTGCTGCTCGGCTCTGACGAGGGTGGGTGCGATGTCCGCGAGCGCCAGACCGAGACCGTTGGTGCCCACCTCCCGCTCGGAGTAACCGAAGCCGGGAGCAAGATGCACCGCGTCGAGTGCACGCAGCAGAGAGTGGTCGCCGCTGACCCTGCTCAGGACAACACCGTCGGCGTCCGTCAGCATCATGCCGACGGGTTCGCTGGACAACGTTCGGTGCAGATCGGCGAGCACCTCGTTGCCGCACTCGTGGAACAGGGACTCCGGCGGTTCGGTGCCCGCGAACACCGGCTCCACGGCGTCGATCGAGATGCCGTACCGCTCACTACGCAACCACGACGCACGTAGACGACCGGGCACCAGGGTGCCTGGTACGTCGTCGCGGCGGTTCAGGGCGGGGTGGTCGTCGATCACCGAAGTCCTCGTGGTCGGGAGTGCGCACCGTCTCCGATGCATGTGATCCAGATTACATAACAGAATGACGATGCGACGTCTCAGATTGAGACAGCCAGGGCCTCGGCAGCCGGGGCGAGCGGACCTACCGTCGAACTACGAACTGTGGCGCCAGTCACACGACGGAAGGGATCGACATGTACAAAAAGGGTGACGACAGCTTCTTCATCGTCGACGCGCACGTGGCGTTGTGGGATGCGCGCAAGGAGAACCAGCGCAACATCCACGGCAAGCAGTTCATCGACTGCTTCTACGACTACCACCGCAACCTGTCACCGGAATCCGAGCTCTGGACGTACGACGAGTACCTCTACCAGGGCGGTGAACGCCTGATCAAAGACCTGTTCATCGACGGTTACGTCGACCACGCGATCTTTCAGCCGGCTCATCTGGGCGAGTTCTACGTGAACGGATTCGGCCAGACCGAGGAAGCGTGGGCGCTGACCCAGAAGCATTCCGACATCTTGACGTACAACCACAATTTCGATCCTCGCAACGGCGAGGCGGGTCTCGATCAGCTACGGGCCGATGCCGAGCGATTCGGCCTGAAAGGCGTGAAGCTCTACACCGCCGAGTGGAACGGTGATTCCCGCGGATACAAGCTCGACGACGACTGGACGCGCCGCTACCTCGAGGTGTGCCGTGAACTCGGAATCACCAACATCCACGTCCACAAAGGTCCGACGATCAGGCCGCTCGACCGCGACGCCTTCGATGTCGCCGATGTCGACCACATCGCGACCGACTTCACCGATCTGAACTTCGTCGTCGAACACTGCGGGCTTCCGCGGCTGGAGGACTTCTGCTGGATCGCGACCCAGGAACCGAACGTGCATGCCGGACTCGCCGTCGCCATGCCCTTCATGCACACCAGGCCGAAGTACTTCGCTCAGATCATCGGAGAACTTCTGTACTGGCTCGGCGAAGATCGCATCCAGTTCTCCTCCGACTACGCCTTGTGGACCCCGAGGTGGCTGATCGAGGCATTCGTCGAATTCCAGATCCCCGACGAGTTGAGCGAGTATCCGCAGATCACCCTGGACCAGAAGAAGAAGATCCTCGGCCTGAACGCCGCGAAGATGTACGACATTCCGGTCCCGGAGGATCTCCGTCTAGCCGACGCCGATGAGACGGAGACCGGACCCCGCGGCGCAGAACAAGCCGCCGACGAGCATCTGGTGGGTGCGTAGTCGTGCCGGACATCAGAGAAGCTGCGGCGCTGGAGGCACTCGGGGCGGTCGTCGATCCCGAGCTCGACCAGCCCATCACCGATCTCGATTTCGTACAGTCCGTCACCGTGTCGGGCGAGGGTGACGTAGTGGTGCACTTGCGGCTTCCGACGTCGTTCTGCGCGCCCAACTTCGCGTATCTGATGGCCTCGGATGCGAAAGACGTTCTGACGACGCTCGAGTGGACCGCGCAGGTCACCGTCGAACTCGACGATCACCATGATTCGGCGATCATCAACGCCGGTCTCGCCGCCGATGCGGGCTATCGCGGTACGTTCGCCCACGAAGCCGAGGACGATCTGGAAGAGCTCCGGACGACCTTTCAGCGGAAGGCCCACGTCGCGGCGATGGAGCGGTGCCTGACGGCGCTTCTGCGGAGGGATCCGTCACGCGACATGCGTGAGATGGGCACTGTTCTGCTGGGTGAGCTGCCCGAAGACGAGACGACACATGCATTGCTGCGGCGACGAAGCACCATCGGATTGCCGACGACTCCGGACAGCCTGGTGATGGTCGATCACGAGGGAAACGACTATGCCCAGATCGACGTACCGCTTGCCTTGCGACGTGCACGGTCGACGCGCATCTCGATCGACGGCAATGCGCACTTCTGCCGAGGGTTGCTTCGGACCCGCTACGACGACCCCGATCGCACCACTGTCAACGCTTGAAACCCCGTTAAGGACGAGAACATGAGCACGATGAGAGCTGTACAGGTTGTGGGATACCACGACAAACTGCAGATGACGGAGCTCCCGATTCCAACGCCCACAGGACCTTTCGACGTCATCGTGAAGATCGGCGGCGCCGGGGTGTGCCGAACCGACCTGCACATCCTCGAAGGGCAGTGGGCAGAGAAATCGAACGTACAGCTGCCGTACACGATCGGTCACGAGAACGCGGGATGGGTGCACGCGGTCGGGTCCGCCGTCACCAACGTCGCCGAAGGCGACAAGGTGATCGTCCACCCGCTGATCACGTGCGGACTGTGCCGCGCCTGCCGATCCGGGGACGACGTGCACTGCGAATTCAATCAGTTCCCCGGAATCGACACCAACGGTGGATACGCCGAGTACCTGAAGACGTCCGCGCGAAGCGTCGTCAAGATCGACGACTCTCTCGAACCCGCCGACGTCGCGGCCCTCGCCGACGCAGGCCTGACGGCATATCACGCGGCAGCCAAGGCGTCGAAGCACCTGACGCCACGTGACAAGGTGGTCGTCATCGGTGCAGGAGGCCTGGGGCACATCGGTATTCAGGTACTGAAATCGCTGACGGCCGCGGAGATCGTCGTCGTCGACCGCAACCAGGCGGCAGTCGAACTGGCCACATCTATCGGGGCCGATCACGGCATCGTCGCCGACGGCACCCACATCGAGCAGGTGCTGGACCTGACGAACGGCAACGGCGGCGAAGCCGTCATCGACTTCGTCGGCGAAGGCGGCGCGACGAAGGAAGGCGTGGCGATGCTGCGCGGCGCCGGCAACTACTACGTCGTCGGATACGGCGAGAACATCGACGTCCCCACCATCGACATCGTGTCCTCCGAGATCAACATCATCGGTAACCTGGTGGGGTCCTACAACGACCTGTGCGACCTGATGGCCTTGGCTGCTCGGGGATCGGTGGTGTTGCACACCGCGAAGTACACGCTCGACGACTTCCAAAGTGCCATCGACGATCTCGATGCCGGTGCCATCCGCGGCCGTGCGATCCTCACCCCCTGATCTCGTCAACGCATAGGAGCTTTCATGATCTTCATCGTCGTCAAGTTCGAGACCAAGCCCGATTGGACCGAGCGCTGGCCGGAGCACGTGGCCGAGTTCACCGCAGCAACACGCGCCGAGGAAGGCAATCTGTGGTTCGAATGGTCACGCAGCCTGGAAGAGCCGAACGTCTACGTCCTCGTCGAGGCATTCCGCGACGGTGACGCAGGTGGAGCGCACGTGAACAGCGATCACTTCAAGAAGGCCGTCGAAGAACTGCCGAAGGGACTCGCCTCCACTCCGAAGATCATCAGCGAAACTATCGGCGCCACCGGCTGGGGCGAGATGGGTGAAATGAAGGTCGGCTGACCGAGACCCTCGGTGGTGCACACGGTCGTGCATCACCGAGGGGTGGTCGTACCGGATCAGCGCAGCGCGTGAAACGCGGAGCGGTAGAACACCAACGGCGAGCGATCACCGACCGCTGCGTCGAGCTGGTGAACCTCTCCGACCACCAGATCATGATCGCCCAGCCGCTGCACCGATGTGATCGTGCAGTCGATCCATCCGTGCACCCCGTCGAGAACGGGACTTCCACTCGGCGACGGTTCCCATGCGACTCCGTCGAACTTGTCGCCTCCGGAACGGGAGAACGCCCGGCACACATCGACTTGATCGTGGGACAGGATGTTCGCGCAGAATCGTCCTGTAGCAGCGATTCTCGGGAATGTCGTGGAGGTGTGCGCGACGAAGAACGCCACCAGTGGTGGGTCCAGCGACACCGAAGCGAACGATCCGACGGCCAGCCCGATGGGAGTGTTCTCGGACTCGAGCGAGGTCACGACCACCACCCCGGTGCTGAATTCGCCGAGCACCGTGCGGAAGTGGGTGGGGTCGACAGCGGTGTCGTTCATGAGAGTCCCTGGCTGGTAGAGGAATATGCGACGACGGTGAGGCCCGCCGGCGTGGTCAACGGAAGGCGCGCCTCGTGCCCGCCGACCGTGGGTTCGCCGACCGCCCACCCCAGACGTGCCGCCTCCCGTGCGACGGCGTCGAGATCGCCGGTCTTGGCGAGCAGGGACCACGAAGGCCCCTGCTCGTCGGACAGACTGAGTCCGGGAAACACCGCCCACGCAGCGCCGTCGGAGAACGAGGCCGGGCCGAAGATGTCGGTCAGGTCGCGGTGAGCAGCCGCCCAGTGATCGGCCGAGTGCATCACCGTGACCTTCTCGAACAAATTCGTCAACGATTTGCTCACGGTGCGGCCACGCGAGCGACTTCGTCGAGTGCGCCCTGGTAGATCTCGCCGATTCCGGTCTCGAGCTGCGATTCGACGGCAGCCGGATCGTCACCGGCAGCGGTGAACTCGGCGTCCCACGAGACGACGGATCCGTTCGCGGTGGCGTCGACGCGGATGGTGGAGGTGTACTTCGCGAGCGGAAGTGGCCCGTCGATGTATTCGTAAGTGTACGTACGGGAGTCGTCGTCGTCGTGGGACACGATCCGCTCCCGGGCGGGATTACCGTCGGTGAAGACGACGTGTCGTACCTCGCCGTCGAGCCTCGACGTGTCCAGTGACGGAATCCAGTTCGCGGCGCCGGCCGGGTCACCGACCACGGCCCACACCGATTCCGCGGACTGCGAGTACTCCTGGCGCACAGACACCGATGCCATGTCCGATCACCGCCCGAGTTCTGCGTTGTACTTCTTGGTCATGTGGTCGACGGCCTTGCGGTGCTCGTCGGCCTGCCCTTCTCGGACGGCCTGCGCACGCTCGGCGGCGTCGAGCATCGGCTGCGCCTGGCCCTGGAAATACGGCATGACGTCCTGGGCGAACAGTTCGTAGGAACGCTTGGTGGCCTGTGGATTCGCCCAGTCGTGGCCCTGGACCAGCAGAGTCCCGAAACCGCCCGACTGATCGACAAGGCGCTGTACCTGAGCGCGGGCCTGCTCGGCGGTACCGATGACGCCGATGCCGGAGGTGTTGATGAAGTCGATCATTTCCTTCTTGTTGGTACCGCGAACATCCATCTGCGGGAACGCAGCAACATGCTGAAGGTAGTTGAACCAGTATTCGATTCCGTGTTCGACGTCCTCGTAGGCCTGCTCGACGGTCTCGGCGATGTGGAACGGTCCGACGAGACGCCACGTCGAACGATCCACCTCGTCGGCGCGGCCTGCCTGCTCGGCGAATTCTTCGAGCATCCCCCAGTGATGCTGCAGCGCGCTGAACCCGTCGGGCGTGAGAGTCGCTGCGATGGAGAGTAATCCGATGCCGTGCTTCCCGGCCAGACGAGCGCCGGTGGGCGACGCGATGGCCGCCACGACGACGTCGAACAGTGGGTCGGAGTACGGCGCCATCTGGATCTTGGCGTCGAACAGTTCATGGGTGCGAGTCTTGGCGGTGACGGTCTCTCCGCGCAGCAGACGCATGATGATGTCGGCGTTCTCGGCGAGCAGTTCCCTCGTGTCGATCTGGGACAGGCCGAGCATCGCGGCGTCGGTGGGAAGCGAGCCCGGTCCGAGCCCGAACAGGACGCGGCCGTGCGTGAGGTGATCGAGCATCACCATCCGCTCGGCCGCCCACAGTGGGTTGTGGTAGCTCACGGACGTGACGCCGGTGCCCAGCTTGATGCGGCTCGTACGCTCACCCGCCGCTGCGATCATGATCTCGGGAGAGGCATAGATCTCGGCGCCCGCCGAGTGGTGCTCGCCGAACCATGCCTCGTCGTACCCCAGTTTCTCCAAGTACTCCACGAGTTCGAGATCGCGCTGCAGAAGCAGCGTCGGATTCTGGCCGGGGGTGTGGATCGGGGCGAGGAACGTTCCGAACTTCAGGCGCGTCTTCATGTGACCTCCAGGTGTGACGGGCAACATTGTCACGATCACCGTATGACCCACGCCACAGCGTGAAACAGTCCTCGAAAGAGGACAGTTACAGGCTGACCCGCCGAGACACCGACGCCGCGAGAGCAGCGCGATTGCGGAAACCGGTCGTGTCGAAGATGCGGCTGACGTACTTCTTGACCGTCATCTCCGTCAGGTTCAGCTCGACCGCGATCTCTGCATTGGTCAGACCGTCGCCGATCAGCTCCGCGACATCCCACTGCCGCGGACTGAGCCCGACGAACGGATCCGCCTCGGGGGGCGCTTCTCCGATGGCGACGGACCTCGCACTCGCACGCAGATGACCGGCCAGGAACTTCATCGCGGTGATGTCGCTCCGATCCCAGTACCGTTCACGGTCGAACATGCCCACCAACGCCTCACCGTCGGCGAACCGCAGATGAATCGCCGACGCCGTGCCCATCCCGTGCGGCGCGAGATAATCCTCGACGTAGGAACGTTGAGGCACGGGTAGTCTCGCCAGATCGTCGAGCGTCGCGAAGCCGTCGTCGGTGAGTACGCGTCGTGCCCGGGGGAGCGCGAACACGTCCTTGTCCCGCCACCTTTCCTGATATTCACGCAGCAACGGCTCGGCGGCACCGGTGAGCAGAGGAGCGGGATCGGCGAACACCGTCGGATAGGTCGTTCCGAAGAAGAACGTCACGTCGCGGACGTCGAACACTGTCGCGATGGCATCCACCAAGGCTTCCTTGTATCGAGTCCCACCTGCCGACGACCGCGCCACTTCCAGGACTTCGAGAATTCGACGCATGTGCTCGGCGGACAACACGTCCTGCCACGACCGCGTGTGCTCCACCTGCGACTGCATGACCGAAATGCTATCGATATTCCCCCTGGTCCCGGTCGGGTTCTCGCAAGCACGTAGTGGATCACGTAGTTCTGCGCGTCCGTCCGGGGGCTGCGCCGAGCATTGTGATGTGAGTCATACCGAAGCCGTGCTCGAACGAAAGGTCGTACAGCACATGACCAGCACCATCGACGCTCCCGTCACCACCAGCTTGTCGCCTGATTACGCCGAACGGGCACGAACGGTTGCCCGTGTCGTCGAACGCGAAGCGAACACCATCGAATCCGACGCCACCATCACGTCGGCCGTCTACGAAGCTCTCGTCGAGCAGGAGCTCTTCTGGCTGCTCGTCCCTGCCGAATTCGGCGGCGGCGGAAAGGGAATCGTCGAAGCTTTGAAGGTGATCGAGGAGATCTCACGCGCCGACGGGTCGACCGGCTGGGCGCTGATGGCCAATGCGTTCTCCACCGGAGTCGCAGTCGGGTTCATGAACGATGTCGGAGCCCGCGAAATGTTCGACGGCCCGGCCCGCGGCATCACCGCAGGCATGATCATGCCCACCGGTAAGGCAGTGCGCGTCGACGGCGGATATCGGGTCACCGGCAAGTTTCAGTTCGGCAGCGGATCGGCGCACGCATCGTGGATCGGTGCAGGATTCGTCGTACACGACGACGCGGGCAACCCCGTGCTCGACGCCAACGGCGGCCCGGACTGCCGAATCGGCTTCCTGCCCCGTACCGACGTGGAGTTTCTCGGAAACTGGGACGTGATGGGCATGGTCGGAACCGGAAGCTACGACTATCTCGTCGACGACGTCTTCGTCCCGGACAGGTTCACGATGGAAACCTTCTCCACGGTGCCCGTCCGACCTGAACCCGTCTACAAATTAGGTCTTCTCGGCATCGGCGTAGGGGGTCACGCCCCGGTCGCCCTCGGAATCGCCACGCGCGCACTCGAAGAGGTAGTGCAGATCGCGTCGAAGAAGAACCGACCAGGTTACGACGGTCCCGTCGGGGAATCGCAGCTCTTCCTTCGCGACTTCGCGAAGAACGAGGCTCTGCTTCAGGCCGCTCGCGCGTACGTCTACCAGGCGCACGGCGACGCCGAGGACACCGCGCGCCGCGGTGAGGACATCACCGACGAGCAGCGCGCGCGATTGCGTCAGGTTACCACCTGGGTGCAGGAAGTGGCCGGTGAGATCGTGCAGTTCGCGCACCGATGGGCAGGAAGCCAGGCGATCCGCAACCCCAGTGCGCTCGGTCGTTGCAGCCGCGATATCGCGGTTGCCACACAGCACATGCTGGTCGATCAGATCAGTCTGGTCGAGGCCGCCAAGGCGATCGTGCCCGGCTACGACCACCAGTCCTGAAACCCGTCGACAGAGAAGGAAGAACGCAGTGGGACAGCTCGAAGGAAAAGTAGCCCTCGTCACCGGAGCCGCGCGCGGACAGGGACGTTCGCACGCAGTTCGGCTCGCGGAAGAAGGTGCCGACGTCATCGTCGTCGATCTCTGCAGCAAGCCGGAGACGACCAAGTACAAGGGATCCTCCCGTGAGGATCTGGACCAGACGGTTCGCGAGATCGAGAAGTTCGACCGTCGTGCACACGCCGTCGTCGCCGACGTGCGCGAGCTCGGACAGCTCGAAGCGGCTGTGTCCGAGGGTATTGTGGAGCTCGGGCGTCTGGACACCGTCGTCGCCAACGCCGGCATCTTTTCCTCCGCCCCACTGCACGAGCTGAGCGAAGAGCAGTGGGACGAGATGATCGACATCAATCTCTCGGGCGTCTGGAAGACGATGCGCGCCACGGTGCCGCACCTGATCTCCCAGGGTGAGGGCGGCTCGATCATTCTGATCTCGTCCACCGGCGGGATTCAAGGATTCCCGAACTTCGCGCACTACGTCGCTGCGAAACACGGTGTCACCGGGCTCGCACGTACTGCGTCGAACGAGCTGGGTCAGTACAGCATTCGTTGCAACTCGATTCATCCGACGTCGGTGCTGACCGACATGATCGACAACGAGCCGATGTACAAGCTGTTCCGTCCCGATCTGGAACATCCGACCCAGGACGACTTCCGTGAAGCATGTCAGGGCGCGATGAACACGTTGCCAGTTCCGTGGGTCGACGCGGTGGACATCAGCAACGGCGTCGTATGGCTCGCCTCGGACGCAGCACGCTATGTCACGGGCATCGCATTGCCGATCGATGCCGGCGCCCTGAGCAAGGTCTAGTTCTCACGGCGCGGCCCGGGTCGTCGGGTCGCGCCGCTAGACCGTCTGGAAGTACCCCGCGACTTCCTGTCTGCGGCTCATCCCCAATTTCTGCAGAACGCGTTCGACGTGGCCTTCGATAGTGCGTGGTGACAGCACCAGTGTGGCGGCAATGTCTTTGTTGGACATGCCCTGCGCGAGCATCTCGGCGACCTCACGCTCGCGGGGCGAGAGCGCGACGACGGGTACGGCCGCAGTGGACGTATTCTTGGACGGACTCGTCAGAGCAGTCTCGCCGAGTGCGTATCGGGTGAGTTCGGAGACCGACATGGTCGAACCCGACGCGCGGTGTTCCTCGAACTCTGTCGCACCCAAAGCAGTGCGCGCTCGTTGCTCGAACGTCTCTCGTTTGTCGATCCAGTGCTCGGAACCGTAGAGCTGTTCGCCGAACGAACCCCACATCGCCGACGCCGCACCGAGCAGTACCGCTGCGCGGTCGGCAGATCCGGATTCTGCCTCGGCCCACGCGAGCAGGTCGGTCATCAGCGTAGTTCCTACGACGTCGTCGAACGCCCGGTGCAGATCGAGCGCGGTCACCGCGAAGTCGGCTGCGTCGGAAAATCGTTCGGCCACCAGCGCGACCAGCCCTAGGCCGTAGACGGCGTACGAACGAAGCCAGGTCTCACCGCTGTCCTCCGCGAGAACCCTGACCCATTCGAACGCGGCGTGGGCCTCGTCGAGCTTGCCGGTGAAGCTGTACACCATTCCCAGATGAATCTTCATGGTGCACAGCAGGTCCACACGCTCGGGGATATGGCGGTAGAGCTCGCGTGAGGTGGTCAAGAAGTCGACAGCCGAGTCGAATCGGCCGTCGAAGAACTCGTTGAGACCCAGCACATGCGTCGAGAACGCGCGCACGAGCGGATCGTCGCCACCCGATTCGATCGCACGTCGCAACACCTCGTCGGCGGCGACACGGTCTCCCTGGAGCGTCATCACCAGACCGGCCGTGGCCGAAGCCCTGTCTCGGATGTCGGCGAACTCGGGTTGCCCGATCACCCGGTCCAGCCAGAGCCGATGCTCGGGGACGGAGATCCCACACGCCCAGAGGAACCAGACGTCGGCGATCAGGTTCGCACCGCGACGCGCCTGCTCGGAATCGGGGGAGCGCAGTGCACGCTCTAGCGCGTACCTGATGTCCGCGCGGTTGTCGTGCACACACGAGCTGGTGGTTAGCTGGTCCGGGCCGAACCAACTGTCTGCGGCGCGGTGCAACACATCGGCGCACCATGCGAAATGACGGTTGCGCAGCGCCTCGGCCTCCTCCGACGTCAACTGTGCGAATCCGTATTCGCGCAGGGTCTCGAGCATTCGGAAGCGGACCTGACCGTTCTCCTCGATCCGCTGCAGAATCGACTTGGCCACCAACGCGAACACGCCGTCGAGAATGCCGTGACTGGAGATGCCGCTACCTGCACACACCTGCTCGGCCATGTCCAGGTCGAATCCGCCGACGAATACCGATGTTCGTGCCCAGAGCAATTGCTGCTCCCTGGTGCACAGCTCGTAACTCCAGTCCACGGTGGCCTGAAGGCTTCGGTGCCTGGTCGGCCCGGTTCGATTGCCTTCGGTGAGGAGGTCGAGGCGATGATCGAGCCGAGCGGCGAGCTGATCGATCGACAGAACACTCAATCTCGAGCACGCAAGTTCGATCGCCAGTGGCATTCCGTCGAGGCGAGCGCAGACCCGCTCGACCGCGTCTCGGTTGGACGGAGTGATCGAGAACGTCGGAAGGATCGCCGACGCCCTGGATTCGAAGAGTTCCACTGCACCGGGTGCGGCACGCTGCATGCCTGAAGTGGTGTGCATGGGCTGCAACGCCAACCGATGCTCCTCCGGGATGCCGAGAACCTCACGAGAAGTCGCGATGATGTGCACCTGGGTCGTGCCGCGCAGAAGAGCGGAGATCAGTCCCGCGCTGGCATCGAGGAGATGCTCACAGTTGTCCATTACCAACAACATTCGACGGCTACCGAGGTAGTCGATCAACGTGTTCTGGGTCGCCGTGCTCTGCAGACCGCGATTCGACATGCCGAGCGCGTCGGCAACGGCCTGCGGCAGCAGCTCAGGCATGTGCAGGGACGCCAGTTCGACGACACGGACGCCGTCGGCGAATGCTCGACGGAAACGACTGGCGGCGTGGACGGCCAACCGCGTCTTGCCCATGCCGCCGGGACCGTTGATCGTGATGAGGCGCTCGGTGCCGATGAGCAATTGCAGTGTGCGCAGTTCGGAATCCCTACCGACGAACGGTGTCGCGTAATTCGGCAGCGACGGTGTGTATTCGCACTCGGGCGGCGCCTCGGCGAGCTCGGACAACTGCCTGCGTGCCGTGTCGACTCGGCGCACCAGCGTCGTCCGCGCCCCGTCCCACCCGACACGCCGTCCGATCTCGCCGACTCCGAGCTCCGGTGCGCCGGCGATGACGTCACGAATCGAGGCATCGACGTGGTCGTCGGCGGATCGACGAACGCTGCGGTGGTCGTCCGGGGGCGCGTCCAAGGACAGTGCGCGTCGAACGGTGTTGCGAGACATCGACAATCTCTGCGCGATGCCTTTGATGGGAACTCCCGACGAACGAAGCGTATGGATCTCGCGCCACTCGTCGGCATTCATTCGGCCTCCTCGGCACGTCATCGGAACGAGATGTGGATCACTCTCGTTCACCGGGTGCTGCGTTGTCAATGTGCGGGGGTCAACTTCGGTCACGCATGGTGATCGGACGTAAGTTTCAGGCCGTGGACCAGCGTGAACCTCCGCCAGTAACGGACCACGTAGTAGGACGGTTCTCGGAGTGGGGCGGCGCGGGCAGAGTGATTCAGGACACAGGACCCGTCAGGGGTCTCATCATCACGACACGGAGGTTCGACACCCATGAGTCAGCAGAATGCAGAAGCATTGAAGGCAGCATTCGCGGCGGCGGACGCGGGCGACCCCGGCCCCCTCGTCGCGCTGTACTCCGACGACCTGACGTGGGCGGGATTCACCCTCGAAGGCACCCTGCGGCTCTACACCAAGGGCGAGTTCCTCGAGGCGTTCGGTGTGCTCGCCAAGCTGGATGCGTCCGCCAACGAGGTCATCAGCGTCGAGGTCGTCGGCGACGAACTGGTGACCGCCAACATTCGTGCGTATCGCAAGCTCGGCGGCGACGAACTCGACATCACGATGGTCATGACGCACCGCTTCGTCGACGGCAAGGTCGTGCGCGGCACCGACATGGTGCCGTCCAGCTTCGAGGCGTTCTGGTCGCGTGTCGGGATCACGGTCTGAGATGACCACCGCAACGCGGCATTACGTACCCGCCCGTTCCTGGTCCGCACGCCGACGTGCCCGAATTGCGCTGTCGCAGGGTGCACCTGTTGTGGTGGTCGACGATCTTCGTGGAACCGGATGTGATCTGGTTGTCGCAGCGCAGGGCGTCGACGTTTCCGTGATGGCGCATCTGATTCGCTTCGGATCGGGATTCGTCTGCATCACCGTCGACGACGAGACGTGTGAGCGACTCGATCTCCCACCGGTCGCCTGGTCCCAGCGCAACTCGTTCTACCTGGGCTCACCCAGGGTGTCGGTGGATGTAGTCGACGGCACCACTACAGGTATTTCAGGAGCCGACCGTGCCGCGACTGCTCGCGCGCTCGCGCACTGCGATGCACTGGCGTGCGAGTTCACCCGACCAGGGCACCTCGTTCCCGTGCTTGCGTCGGGTGAGCGTCCCACCAGACCAGACCTGATCGCGGAACTGGTCGAAGGATCGGCGGTCTTCACCGCGTTGGAAACGTCCATCCGTGACGACACGACAGCGTTGCGGCAGGGCAGCCGGGTAGTGCCGGTCATCCGAATGTCGAAGTACGCCTACTTCTGACCGCTGGACCCCCGGCGCAGTTCGGACTTCGCGATGGTGCGCACGTGGACTTCGTCCGGGCCGTCGAAGATGCGCATGGCCCGATGCCAGCCGTACATCGCGGCGAGTGGCACGTCGTCGCTGACGCCTGCGCCGCCGTGAACCTGGATGGCGCGGTCGATGACGTCGAGCGCCACCCGGGGGACCGACACCTTGGCGGCCGAGACGTACGGTGCCGCGGCTTTGTTGCCGTGCACGTCGGTGATCTTCGATGCGTACTGACACAGCAGGCGTGCTTGATCGATCGCGATGCGCGACTCGGCGATCTGGGCCTGCACCACACCCTGTTCCGCGAGCGGCTTGCCGAACGCGACGCGGGACTGCGCCCGCGACACCATCAACGACAGTGCTCGCTCGGAAGCACCGAGTGCGCGCATGCAGTGGTGGATACGGCCGGGGCCCAGGCGTGCCTGCGCGATCGCGAAGCCGGCGCCCTCCTCGCCGAGGATGTTGGTGACGGGTACTCGGACGTCGTCGTAGACCACCTCGCAGTGCCCGTGTTGATCCAGCCGGCCGAACACCGGAACATCGCGTACGACGGTCACACCCGGAGTATCGATCGGTACGAGCACCATCGACTGTTGACGATGCGTCGGAGCGTCGGGGTCGGTCTTGCCCATGACGATGAGCAACCGGCACCGCGGGTCGGCTGCACCGCTGGTCCACCACTTCCGGCCGTTGATCACGTAGTGGTCGCCGTCGCGGACGATTCGGGTCTGGATATTGGTGGCGTCGGAGCTTGCAACCTCGACCTCGGTCATGGAGAACGCGGACCGAATCTCACCTTCCTTCAACGGCTCCAGCCACGTCCGCTGCTGCTCCTCCGTGCCGAACAGATGAAGCAATTCCATGTTGCCGGTGTCCGGCGCCTGGCCGTTGGTGGCCTCGGGCGCCAGATGCAAACTCCACCCGGTGATTTCGGCGAGTCCTGCGTAGTCGAGCTGGCTGATCCCGGAATAGGCGGGGAGGAACAAGTTCCAGAGACCGCGTGCGCGCGCTTCCTTCTTCAACGTCTCGACGACGGGAGGAAGCGAGCTGTCCTCGGGGCCCACCGAGGCGCGGTAGCGCTCGTACTCGGCCTCGGCGGGAAAGACGTGCGTGTGCATGAACTCGACCAAGCTCTCGCGCAAACGCAGCGCGGTCTCGGACGGACGAAGATCCAGAGATGCGACGTCGACGGCAGCGGGCATGGCGGAAGTGTTCACGGCGTGCGTCATGGCGATGTCCTTTGACTGTTCAGCCGGCAAGGCCGGTGACTGAGGAAGCAGATGCGCGATCGAGCGCGCGGCCGAGCAGCGGCCCGACCATGTCGCCGACGCGTGAGAAATCCTCACCGTCGGTGTGACCCTGGGCGTGACGCGCGTGGATGCCTTCGAGAATGACCGCAATCTTGAAGTCGGCGAACACGAGGTACCAGTCGATGTCGGGCACGTCGATACCGCGTGTCGTGAGGTACCGCTGCACCATCTCGTCGCGGGTGGGAAAACCGGGCAGTGCGGTGGCACCTGCGGTGATCGGATTGTGGAACTCACCGGCATGGTCCCAGAACGAGCACAGTATTCCGAGGTCCGTGAGGGTGTCTCCGAGCGTGGACATCTCCCAGTCGAGCACACCCAGAATCTTCGTCGGATCGGAACGGTCGACCATCATGTTGTCGATCTTGAAGTCGCCGTGCACGATTCCCGGATAGCTCCGCGGCGGAAGGCCTGAGCGTAGTCGGCGGTGCAGTTCGGCGACCTCGGGCCGTTCCGAGGTCGCGGATGCGTCCCACTGCCGAAGCCAGCGGGCGAGTTGCCGCTCGAGGAACCCGTCGGGCTTGCCCCAGTTCGCCAGGCCCACCGCGGCGGGGTCGATGGAGTGCAGATCAGCGAGCACGGTGGACATCGACTCCGCGAGCGTGCGGCGCTGCGACTCGCTGAGTGTCGCAGTGTCCTCCTGGGTGCGGAGAGTGACGCCGTCGAGCTTGTCCATCACGTAGAAGGTCGTACCGATCACCGTCGTGTCCTCGCAGAGTCCGACGGTTCTCGGCACGGGTACTGCGCTGTCTCTCAGCGCCGTCAGAGCTCGATACTCTCGGCCCATGTCGTGGGCGGTCGGAAGGACGTGTCCCCGAGGAGGGCGACGCAGAATCCAGTTTCTGCTGCCATCACCCAGTTCGTAGGTGGGATTGGAACGCCCCCCGGCGATGAGGCGAGCGGTCAGCTCGTTCACGGGCGAGGACTCCACGCGGGCCAACCACTCGCGCACTGCAACCACGTCCAGCTCGTCCACCGTCGTGGTGTCCATTACCAGTCCCTTTCGAAGGTTTCGAGCAGCGCCGTCAGGAGTGCCGAAGTTCGCGGCGAAGCAACTTTCCGCTCGTGGTCTTCGGAAGTTCCTCCAGCACAACCAGTTCCCTGGGGTACTTGTAGGCTGCCATTCGGGTCTTGCAGAATTCGATGAGCTCCTCGGGTGTCACCGACGCCCCCGCCGTCAGCGAGACGAACGCCTTCACGGTCTCGCCGCGATAGTCGTCGGGGACTCCGACGACGGAAGCTTCGCGCACCGCCGGATGCTGGTACAGCACGTCTTCGACGTCGCGGGGAAACACCTTGTAGCCGCCTGCGTTGATCATGTCCTTCAGCCGGTCCACGACGAAGAGCCAGCCGTCCTCGGTGACCTTGCCGACGTCGCCGGTGTGCAGCCACCCGTCGCGAATCGCGTGAGCGGATTCCTCCGGCATCTGCCAGTAACCTGGCACCACCATGGGGCCCGACACGACGATTTCCCCGACCTCGCCGGGCCCGAGGTCATGTCCGTCGCTCAGGTCGACGATACGAACGTTCGCCTCCGGCACCGGGATTCCCACGGACAGCGCGCCGCTGTCGGGATCGACCGGCGGATCGGTCTCGGGCGGCCCGAGGTGTGTCGGCGACGTCGTCTCGGTCATTCCGTACGCGCCGCGCAACACCCACCCCGTCGCCTCACGGACGCGATCCACGAGCGCGGGCGACACGGGTGCCCCTCCGGACGGGGTCTTGGTGAGCGAACCGAGGGCCAGTTCGTCCTTCGCCGGATGATTGCTGAGGGCGATGAACAAGGTGCTCGCCCCGATCATGAACGTGCCGCGCCACTCATCGATCGCCCGGAGGGTCTCCTCGGCGTCGAAGCGGTGCAGAAGAACCAGGGGCGCACCGCTGACGATGTGAATCCCGAGGCACGCGACGATGCCGGTGATATGGAATACGGGGGCGACACCGATGATCACGTCACGATCTGCGCGCAGGTCCCACCACTGGGTGTAGACCGTGGAATTGTGCACGAGCGAACCGTGCAGGTTCATCGCTCCCTTGGAACGGCCCGTCGTGCCCGACGTGTAGGTGAGAATGCCGATGTCGTCGGCACCAGCCGGGTGGGTGGACGGCGCACCGCGTCCGGTGACCGCTGTTGTCCATGCGATGGTGTCCGAGAACGACTGTGGCGCAGGGATGTGTGCACGCAACGACGCAGGCACCGACGCGTCGGGGGTCATGTCCAGCGGATGCGTGGTGACGACGATGTCGAGTGCCGTCTTCTCCCGAATCGGGGCGACGGACTCGGTGTACAGGCTGTCGAGGCAGATCAGCGCGGTAGCGCCGCTGTCGACGAGGTGATGTTCCAGCTCACCTGCCCGCAGCATCGGGTTGACGGCCACTGGAATCGCACCGATCTTCCAGGCGGCGAGGACTGCGACGAGCCAGTGCGGATCGTTCTGCAGGTACACCGCGATGCGATCCTTCGGTGCTACGCCTGCATCGTGCACCGTCTGCGCGAGCGCGTCGGCAGCGGCGTCGATCTCCCCGAACGTGAGGGTGGCACCGAAGTAGTGCACCGAAGGACCGTCGGGCGTCGCCGACACGTGTGCGTTCCACGCATCCAGCAGGGTCGGGAAAGCCGACGCCGCGTCAGGCGTGACCGTGCTCGGATACAGGTCGGTCCACGGGCGATCGTCGGTTCGGAGGGTGTCGTCGAGCTGCTTCACTGTTCCGCCTCGTCCTAGGTCCTGCGATCGTTGTGCAGTGATCGATTTCTCACCATCGTTGGGGCCGAGCGATCGCTTGTCAAGTTTCTCGACCTGAGTCGACAGAACGCTATCTGTGCACTTGAACGCGGAATTATAGTGTTCAGTAGTTGACAATCGATCGTTCGGTGCCCATCATTCCGAATGACGCAGGTCACACTCATGACGAGAAAGTCGATACACATGACCGCACAGAATCTCAGCACGACGACCGCCGACTCGTGGACGCCGGCCAAGCGGAGAACCGCCCGCCGCGCCGCGCTGGCCGGTGGCGTGGGCACGCTGATCGAGTACTACGACTTCAGCCTGTACGGCTACCTGGCGGTGGTGATCGCGCCGATCTACTTCCCGAGCGACGAGCCTGTCGTGTCGCTGCTGTCCGCCTTGGCGGTCTTCGGGACCGCGTACCTGGTCCGGCCGCTGGGCGGCATCGTGTTCGGCCATGTCGGTGACCGGTTGGGACGTAAGAAAGCATTGATGGCGACTCTCGTGTGCATGGGAGTCGGCAGCACAGCGATGGGCCTTCTGCCCACGCCCGCGCAGATCGGCGTCTGGGCGACGGTTCTGCTCGTCCTCGTACGCTTGCTGCAGGGATTCTCGGCAGGTGGTGAGGTCGGAGGATCGGCCACCTTCATCTCGGAATCGGCGCCCTCGCATCTGAAGGCCACGTACGGCGCGTTCACCCCGATGGGATCGACCGGCGGGTTCGCACTGGCAGCTGCCGTCGCGGGCGCCGTGTCGGCGCTGACGACGGACGCATCGATGGACAGCTGGGGGTGGAGAGTCCCGTTCCTGCTTGCCCTTCCATTGACGGTCTTCTGCCTGTGGATCCGCACCCGCGTCGAGGAGACGCACGATGCAGACGGAGGGCTGGGCAAGTCGGCGTCCGGAGCCTCCGACGCCCACGAGTCGAGCGCCCCGCTCAGCGCAGTGTTCCTGAAACAGCCTCGCGCACTTGCTCAGGCAACGGCCTTGAGTGCTGCAGTGAACGGAACCGCGTACATCGGACTGACCTACATGGCCATCCACCTCACCAAGCAACTCGGTTACGACTCCACCTCGGTGTTCTGGGTTGCAACACTCGCGATCGGAATCGCCGCTCTGGCAATGCCTCTCGCTGGTGTACTGGGAGACCGGATCGGCACCGTCAGGCTGATGACCATCGGTTTCGTCGGATTCGTGGCGCTGACCTATCCGATGATGGGTCTGATGCACCACGGCATCGTCGTCGCGACACTCGCGTTCGTCGTCATCATGCTCAACAGCACGGCCACGCAGGTGGGTGTCTACACGATCATTCCGCAGTTCTTCGACAAGCGCTCGCGTTACACCGGAGTCGCGATGGGATGGAACTTGGGAGTCATCATCGCCGGTGGCACAGCCCCGTTCGTCGCGGTGTGGTTGGTCGAAAGGACCGGAAACATCCTGTCACCTGCGTTCTTCGTGATGGTGCTCGCGGTGGCCGGGCTCGTTGCGCTGGCGACGGTCAGGGCTCGTCACCACACGAGCACGGGTTTGACCACGGAGCCCGCACGCTGATCGGCGATCGCGCGTTCCAGGTCCGAGAAGGGGTACTCGGTCGTGAGGCGATCCACCGGGAAGTCGCCACGGGCGTACAGGTCGGTCAGCTGTGGGATGAACTCCCTCGCGACCGAGTCGCCTTCGATGCACCCTCTGATGCTCTTGCCGCTCAGCATCAGATCCTGAACGTCGATGGTCAGCTCGCGGTCACCGAGTCCGAGAACGACAAGGTCCCCGCGAGCTCGCAGGGTCGACAGAGCGGTGAGTACGACGGCGGGAATGCCGGTGGTGTCGAGCCCGTGCGTCGCGCCGCCTCCGGTGACGTCGCGCACCTGTTCCACGACGTTTCCGGCAGCGGAATCGACTGCCTCGAAACCGAACGACCGCGCAAGATCACGACGGGTGTCGTTTGGATCCACCGCGACGATCGCCTGGACACCGGCCGATTTCGCCGCGAGCATCGCCGAGAATCCGACGCTGCCTGCACCGAACACCACTACCGACGAATCCGATTCGGGTCGAAGGACATTGAGAATCGCACCGGCGCCGGTTTGAAATCCACACCCCAGCGGAGCGATCGCATTCAAGTCCAGAGTGCGGTCCACCACCACCACGTTGTCTGCATGCGCGATCGCGTACTCGGCGAAACTCGACTGACCGAAGAACCGGGTGTTCACTCCAGCTCCGTCCGACGTCACCACATGGGTGCCGTCCGGCCTCGGCCCGAGACGGTTCAGGGTGTACGAACGCAGGCAGTAAGCGGGGTTGCCTCGTAGACACTGGTCGCACCGAGCGCAATGCCGGTAGGTCAGTACGACGTGATCGCCCGGTGCAACACCCTCGATCTCGCGCCCTACCTCCACGACCACTCCCGCGCCCTCGTGGCCGAGGATCGCGGGCCCGGACTTCGCGGGCGTCGCTGCTCTGGTGAACAGGTCCGTGTGGCACAGTCCGGTTGCGGCGACACGTACCAGTATCTCGTCCGGGCGCGGATCGTCGATGTTCACCTGCTCGAGCGTGAACGGAGTGTTCGGTCCCCGCGACACGGCAGCGGACATGCGCATGGTCACTCGCGTTCGAGGGCGAAGTAGTAGTGGTGGCCGCCGTCGAGAACGAGCGCGGGCTTCCCGTTCATGATGCCCATCAACGTGTTCGAGTCGACGCGCTTGAAATGGTCGAAGATGGGTGCGCCGTCGTAGACCATGGTGGCCGTCACTTCCCCGCGGAACTCGATGTTCCACAGGCTCGCTTCGCCGCCTCCGGTCTCGATGTCCGAATACAGCTCACCGTTGTCGTTTCTGCAGATCAGAGGTTGTGCCCGCTCGAGTGATTCGAAATTCTTCCCATGCCAGTTGCCGGCGGTGAGCTTGCGGCACAGGCGATGTCCGGTGAAGAACTGCGATCCTTTCCACGCACCGAGCACGTCTTCCGCGCGGACCGGCTCGAGTGCGGACCACACGACATCGAGGTCGGCGGGAAGCACACCGTCGGTCTTGTTCGCGAGCTCGGTGAACCTCGAGCGTGCGTCGGCGATATCCACGGGATCTCCTTCTAGTTGCCGAACCATTTGGTTCGGAACTTACGCCGAACCGATTGGTTCGGCAAGGCTCCCGACTCGACGATGTTGCCGCAGGAATTAGGATCAGGGCGTGAGGTCAGCAGGCGAAGCCACTCGCGAACGCATTCTCGATGCGGCACAGGCGGAGTTCGCCCGTCACGGCATCGCCGGGGCGCGGATCAATCGCATCGCTTCCGAGGCGAAAGCCAGCAAGGAGCGGTTGTACGCGTACTTCGCCGGCAAGGAAGAACTCTTCGCCGCGGTGTCGGAGAGGTGGGTCGCGTCGACGACGGCTCACACCGCCCTCCGAGGCGACGACCTGCCGGGGTACGCAGGGCGACTGTTCGACGAGTTCGTGGCGTTCCCTGATCATGTGCGTCTCCAGAGGTGGGCCGACCTCGAGGAGTCGCACCGGCCGACGGACGATTCCCGGGCGGCGGCGATCTCCGCGAAGATCGGTCACATCCGTTCCGGCCAGCGAGACGGACACATCGACGACTCCTGGGACAGTGTCGAACTGCTCATGGTGGTGACGGACGTGGTCATGTCGTTCGCCGTCGGGCACTACGGCGCGGGGGACCGTCGCAGACCGAACGAAGCGCGCCGCGCGGCTGCGGTGGAGGCGGTGCGCAGAATCGCAGCCCCGCGCGGTTGATCCGGCGGCGGCTACCGACGGCGGTCGACGTGCGGCGCCCGGGATCGGCCCGGATGACGAGTGTCACCGAAATCGGTTGCACCGGCGGGGGCTTCGCGATACATGGACATCAGGCGTAGGACGAGGGTCGCCCGCGCGGACCAAGTGTGGAGTGACGCGAGTTCGCGGCGAGAGGCCACAGCCTCCGGGTCAGCGGTGGCGCGTGCGAGTGCCGAGACCGCAGCAGCGAACTCGTCCGGAGTGTGGGCAATAGTGACGTGCTCGGAGTCCAGCCACCGCGTCGACGGTAGTTCGGTGGTGACGACCGGTAGGCCGGCAGCCAAATAGTCGAGGGTGTGCGTCGGGAACCGCGCCCGAGTGCCCGCGTCGAGGGTGTGCGGAGCGAGCCCGACTGCGGCTGCCGCCATGTACGTCGCCGCCTCGTGCTTCGCAGCCGGATGCCCGTCCGTCGATGCGCCGGTGCGGGAGCCGAGCAACTGGACGTTCGGCCTGGACAACAACGCGTCGACACGCGCGGATCCCGCCGAGGACAGCCGAGGCGAGCGGTCACCGATCACTGCGATGTTCAGCGATGTGGCGGCTACCGCGTCGAGCATGTCGTAATCGATGCTGTCGTCGAGGTCGCCGACGAACACTGCCGGGCAGGTGTGACGCGGCGATCCGGAACCACTGCTCGGTGCGTCCGTGCCCGTCTCGAAGTCCGTCTCCGGGAGCGTGCACCCTGCGTGCACGACGCGCACCGCGTCGAAGGTCTTGGAGTACAGGTGCAGCCGTAGCGCCAGCGTCTGAGAGACCGCAGCGACGGTGTCGGCGCGACTGCAGTTGACCTCGATGGACCGAAGGACAGCGCGCCGTGACAGGCCGCGGCTCGGCGCCGAGCTCACCCAGTCGTCGGTGACGTACAGCAAACGGTGTCCGCCCACGTCGACGGGAAATCTGCCGACGGGATCGGTCAGAACGACGGCATCCGACGTGGTTCCGAGCTCGGTCAGCGCCGACGCGATCGCGCGATCCGTGGCGCGCCGTGCCAGCGCGCGCGTCAGAGCGGACCGGGGACGGGTGCCCACGAACGTCCTGATCCGGGAGAAGCGTGGTGACATACGGACGAGTTCCGACCTCGTGGTCCTGCGTCGACGACGCGGGCCGCGCTCGGACCCCGCGGCGGATCCCGGCGTGTCCCACGAGGTCGGCTCGACCCAGACGACGTGCGCGAACTCGGCAAGAGCCTCCGCGAGTGCCGCGTCGTCGGTCGCCGACTCCATCGGTGCACCGGCCATGAAGATCAGAGTGGGTGCGGTGGAGTTCGTGCGAGAGAGCGTGGGCAGGGACTTCATCGTTGGCAGCGATCTGTGAGAGTGAAACCGACTCGAAGAACAATTGTAGCTCAGAAAAAGTCGAAAGGTTTGTTATGGATGGTAGAACCGCGCTTTGGGACAGAGAAGAGAAAGGCTCACCGATGCCTCGGCGCTGACGAACGGTAGCGTCCCGGCCATGTACCGAGCGTCGATGCCGTTGACTCACAGGCCTGCGCGGGACGGGGCGAGCGTCGATGCCGCGCATGTGCCCGCATACCTTGCCCTGGAACTGGCGAGTCAGGCGTGGGCCGACGCGTTGAGCCACGTCAGCGACGGTCGGCTGACGGCCCTGGACGTCATGGTCGTGAACGTGACCGCGGATTTCTCGCGGGAACTGTTCACCGGCGTCGCCGAGGTCGACGTCGTCGCGACGAAGGTCGGCCGTACGTCCATCACCGTACGAGTCGCCATCGAACAGGGTGGTGAGCGTGCGGCCGTGTCCACGTTCGTACTGGTGCACGTCGTCGACGGACGGGCCGAGCGACTGTCGGACGAGCAGCGCGCGTTCCTCACGCCCTCGGACTCGCACCCGACGCGGGGTGCATGAATACTCGGCATCCAGCCGCCGGAGAACGATGTGTGAACGCTGACGTTTGAACTCGCCTTCGGTCTGGGAACATGGGCACATGACCTCGACGTCGCACCCCGAGTCCTCGACTTCGCACGAGGTGACCACCGAGTACGTGGTTCTGGTCGACGAGGACGGGCGGGCCATCGGCATCCACCCCAAATCGACCGTGCACACGACGACCACACCGTTGCATCTCGCGTTCTCGTCCTACGTCTTCAATTCGCGGGGCGAGGTGCTGATCACGCAGCGCGCGCTGCACAAGAAGACGTGGCCGGGTGTGACCACCAACAGCTGCTGCGGCCATCCCGCGCCGGGCGAGGATCTCGGCGGCGCGGTCGTTCGGCGCCTGCGGCAGGAGTTGGGCATCGAGGTCGGAAGCCCCTTCCTGTTGCTACCTCGTTTCCGCTACCGGGCGGTCATGGACGACGGAATCGTCGAGTACGAGATCTGCCCCGTGTTCGGCGTCGAATACGACGGTCCGGACCCGGTGGTCGATCCCGACGAGGTCGCCGACGCCACGTGGGTGCCGTGGGTGCAGTTCGTCGACGACGTGGCCCGGGGGCGTGCGGTGTCGCCGTGGTGCGTGGAGCAGATCGACCAGCTGCGGGAGCTGGGCGACGAGCCCTCGGCCTGGCCGGTGGGGGAGGCCTCGGAGCTTCCCGAAGCGGCTGTCTACGACGTCGGTGCACGCCAAGGAATGGCTGGGTCATTCGAACAACCGACCCCGACCCGATATAGTTGACCAGTGCACTACACGTCGGCTGCCTCGCGTACACGCGAGCGAGTTTCAGGATCGGTTGGTGCTCGTGCAGCAAAGAGCTGAGAACACACGTCAAGCAGTGCTGCTCGGTGCAGCGGTGAGCTTCGAGAAGCACGGGTACGGAACCGCCAGTCTGTCGACCATCCTGGCGCACGCCGGAGTCACCAAAGGCGCGATGTACTTCCACTTCTCCTCGAAGGAGGAGCTCGCCCATGCGGTCATCGACGCCCAACATCAGCTTGCGATGGATGGTGTACGTGCGATCACTGCAGAGGTTCCGCGCGCGCTGGACAGCATGATCTGCGTCAGCCAGGAGATGGCACGCCAACTCCTGGAAGAGCCGATGGCCCGCGGCGGGATGCGGTTGACGCTCGAGATCGGCAGCATGCAAGGACCGGTTCAGCGCCCGTACCGCGACTGGATCGACTCGATCCAACTGCTCGCGGACAGGGCAGCCGAGGAGGGCGACCTCGCCGACGGAGTCGACACCGAGGCGCTGGCCAAGTTCGTGGTCGGTGCGTTCACCGGTGTTCAGACCCTGTCGGAGGTGCTCAGTGGGAGGGCGGATCTCTACGCCCGATTGTCGGACATGTGGCAGCTGCTGCTCCCCTCGATCACGGATCCCGCGGCGTTGGAACGGACGCGTGCACTCGCGCTCAGCGAGCCGCGGGACTGGTCCGTCTCGACGTCGGACGTCGGCGTAAGCGCCTGATCGGCGTTCGCCGGCGGGCTAGCCTGTAGGTATTTCCCTGCGCGAACGGAATCTCTCATGACCGACGTACTGTCCCGCCGTGATCTCGACTTTCTCCTCTACGAGTGGCTCGACGTCGAGTCTCTGACGACCCGAAAGCGATTCGCCGAACACTCCAAGGACACGTTCGACGCCGTCCTCGACCTGTGTGCGGACATCGCGCGCAAGCACTTCGAGCCGCACAACAAGCTGTCCGACGCCACCGAGCCGCGGATGCGCACCGACGGTACCGTCGAGATGATCCCCGACGTCAAGGCTGCGTTGGACATCTACGCGGCGTCCGGTCTGATTGCCGGACAGTTCGACGAATCGCTCGGCGGGATGCAGCTTCCCACCACCGTCGCGCGGGCTGCGATGGCCTGGTTCCAGGCGGCGAACGCGTCCACCTCGTCGTATCCGTTCCTGACCATGGCGAACGCCAACCTGATCGCCACGTACGGCACGTCGGAACAGATCGATCAGTACGTCCGTCCGATGCTCGAGGGCAAGTCCTTCGGGACGATGTGCTTGTCCGAACCGCAGGCCGGGTCGTCGCTCGCCGACATCACCACGCGTGCGGTCGAGCAGGACGACGGTAGTTACCGCCTCACCGGCACCAAGATGTGGATCTCCGCAGGAGATCACGAGCTCACCGAGAACATCGTGCACCTCGTCCTGGCGAAAGCCGCGGGCGGCGGCGCCGGAGTGAAGGGCATCTCACTGTTCGTCGTGCCCAAGGTGCTGCCGGACGGTACACGCAACGACGTCACACTCGTCGGTCTCAATCACAAGATGGGCAACCGGGGTACGACGAACACGCTGCTGAATTTCGGCGACGGAACGCATGCCGTGCACGGTGGCCCCGGCGCGGTCGGTCACCTCGTCGGCGAGGAGCATCGTGGTTTGAGCTACATGTTCCACATGATGAACGAGGCCAGAATCGGTGTCGGCTTCCTGGCGATCTCGCTGGGGTACGTCGGCTACCTCAAGTCCGTCGAGTACGCGAAGGTCCGAACACAGGGTCGTGCTCTCGGCGTGAAGGATCCGTCCTCGCCGCCCGTTGCGCTGATCGAGCACGCGGATGTCCGGCGGATGCTGTTGGCGCAAAAGTCCTACGTGGAGGGCGCTTTGGCCCTCGGTCTCTACTGCTCCAAGCTCGTGGACGAGCAGGACACCACCGAGGACGAGTCGGTGCGCAGCGAGACGACGCTGCTCCTGGACCTGCTGACACCGATAGCCAAGAGTTGGCCGTCGCAGTGGTGCCTCGAAGCGAACAGTCTGGCCATCCAGGTGCACGGCGGATACGGCTACACCCGTGACTACGACGTGGAACAGTACTACCGAGACAACAGGCTCAATCCCATTCACGAAGGAACACACGGCATTCAGGGGCTTGACCTGCTCGGCCGCAAGGTGACGATGCAGGGTGGGGCAGCCCTGCCGTTGCTCGGAACAAGAATCGACGGAACCATCCGTCGTGCCCGTGAACTCGGCACCGACGAGTACGCGTCGGCGCTCGAGTTTGCATGGGGGAGCGTCCTCGAGGTCACGGCAACTCTGTGGGGCACCGGCGATCCCGAGGTGGCACTCGCGAATTCGTCGGTGTACCTCGAGGCCGTCGGCCACGTCGTCATTGCGTGGATGTGGCTGGAACAGCACAACGCGGCCGACGGCAAGACCGGCGACTTCTACGACGGCAAACGTCAGGCCGCCCGATACTTCTTCCGCCACGAACTGCCCAGGACCGGACCCCAGTTCGCACTGTTGTCCAGCCTGGACCTCACCACCCTCGAGACGGACCCGGCCTGGTTCTGACCCCTCGCTGTGCGCGGAAATGTAGTGCGATCTGGTCGCTTCGCGGGCTCCGCTCCTGCCCCAGGGCCTATATTTCCGCGCACGTCAGCGGGCGAGCAGCGTGAACGAATGATCCGCGATCAGGATCGATGGTCCCGACTCCTCGTACGCCTGCTGCGGGTCGCTCGACAGGACCTGGCGCCAACTGCCGGACGGTAGGCCGAACTCCACCGTCTCGCTCGACGCATTCACCGCCCACCCGAACACTTCGTCGTCTTCGGCCGACGCGAGAACCACCAGCATCGACAGCGCCGACCCGTCGGACCAGTCCTCGTCCGTGAGCTTCTCGCCGTCGGCGCGGTAGAAATCGACGTAGGTGTCCGCATCGGACTCGCTGTCGTGGCGGAACCACCTCGGACGCAACGCTGCGTGCGACTTTCTCAGCTCGATCAGCTGACGAGTGAAGGCCTGCAGATCGGTGTCCGCAGAGTCCCAGTCGAACCACGACAGTTCGTTGTCCTGGCAGTACGCGTTGTTGTTGCCCTGCTGGGTTCGCCCGATCTCGTCGCCGCCGAGAATCATCGGTACACCGGCGGACAGAAGCAGTGTCGCCAGATGGTTGCGTTGCTGCCGGGCACGGAGAGCCAACACGCCCTCGTCGTCGGTCGGGCCTTCGGCGCCGCAGCCCCACGACCGGTTGTCCGATTCACCGTCCTGGTTGTCCTCGCCGTTGGCGTCGTTGTGCTTGTCGTCGTAAGCATTCAGGTCGGCGAGAGTGAACCCGTCGTGCGCGGTGACGAAGTTGACGCTGGCGAGCGTCGGGCGCCGCGTGCTCTCGTACACGTCGGGGCTGCCGGTGATGCGCTGCGCGAACGCCCCGAGAGTGCCTGGCTCCGAACGCCAGAAGTCACGAACGTCGTCGCGGAACTTCCCGTTCCACTCCGACCATCGCGCCGGAAAGCCGCCGACCTGGTAGCCCTGCGTGTCCCAGGGTTCGGCGATCAGCTTGACCGACGCCAGCGTCGGGTCCTGATGAACCAGATCGAGGAAGGCGCTGTGCTTGTCCAGATCGGAATCCTGGCGAGTCAACGTACTTGCGAGGTCGAAGCGGAATCCGTCGACATGCATCTCGGTCACCCAGTAGCGCAACGAGTCCATGATCAGGGCCAGCGCGGCAGGATGGCCGACGTTCAGACTGTTGCCCGTGCCGGTCGTGTCGAAGTACGAGCCGCGATCTTCCTCGACCAGACGATAGTAGGAACGGTTGTCGATCCCCTTGAGCGACAACGTAGGACCGAGGTGATTGCCCTCGGCGGTGTGGTTGTACACGACGTCGAGAATCACTTCGATTCCCGCGGCGTGCAGCGCCTTGACCATGGACTTGAACTCGCTGACCTGGCCGCCGGTGTCACCCGCATGGCTGTACTCGTTGTGCGGAGCGAGGAAGCCGATCGAGTTGTACCCCCAATAGTTGCGCCGCCCTTCTTCCAGGAGGTGCGAGTCCTGGACGAATTGATGAATCGGGAGCAATTCGACGGCGGTGACCCCGAGATCGACGAGTGCTTGGACCGCGGCCGGGTGGGCAAGACCTGCATAGGTACCGCGAATGTCCTCGTCGACGCCCGGATGGCGCGCGGTGAAACCCTTGACGTGCACTTCGTAGACGACACTTTCGGACAGAGGGATCCGCGGAGGTGCATCGTCACCCCAATCGAAGTCGTCGCCTACGACGACCGAATGAATCATCGACGACGCCGAGTCCTCGTCGTTTCGCGTCTCGGGCTCGTCGTGCAGGTGCGAGAACACCGACTCGTTCCAGTCCACACTGCCCGCAATGGCTCGGGCATACGGGTCTACCAGCAGCTTGTGCACGTTGTGACGGAGACCGTCCGCGGGACTCCACGGTCCGTCCACCCGCAATCCGTACCGCGACCCGACCGTCAGGCCGTCGACGACACCGTGGAACACGTGCCCGGTCCGCGTGTCGAGAGTGGTCGAGGAAAGTTCGGCGCCGGATGCGTCGACCACGACGACAGCGATGGAATCCGCGGTCTCCGAGTAGACCGCGACATCGGCCGTGCCGTCGGGTAGCAGGGTCACGCCGAGGGGATGAGGGGAGCTGACTTCGGTCATTGCAGCCCAGTACCCCGGCAAGGATCGAGCAAACCGAGTTTTGAATCGACGGCCCGAGGGGTACGACACACTCATGGCTGATTACAGAGTGCTCGATCCGACAGGCGACGTCGTCGCGACCAAGAACATCGAGAGCGCCGATGACGCGTACAACTGGTTCATCGAAGAGAAGGCGGACAACAGCGAACTCGGGTGGCGTCTCGAAGTCGACCATGACGGCGACTGGGCCTTCGTGGACGATTCCGAAGGCACCTCGCCCGGTAACTGACGACGCTCAGAGGGGTTCGCCGAGGCGCTGAATGCGTCCGGACGCGGTGCGGGCAACGAGCCCGCGCCGCTCGAACTCCGCCAACCATCCTTCCATCGGCCACCTGTTCCACCGATCGTGGAACAGGCGAGCGTTGCGCACGATGTCGTCGACGTGCTCGACCGGGGGCGAGGACACCGCATGATGCTGGTGATAGGCGTGGGCACCGCCCACCCACCGTAGACCGATTCCCGACGCTCGGGCCGTGGCTGCGAGGTCGGTGTCCTCACCGCCGTAACCCGTGTAGCCCTCGAAGAATCCGCCCAGCTGTCCCCATGTCGGAGCGGTGACCGCGAACGACAGTGACCAGAACAAGTCGTAGTTCGATCCCGAGTCGACGGCTCCGACGGCCGGGTTCGGCCGCGCACCATGGGGATTCGTGTGCGCGATCAACTCTTCCTCCGACCACCGCCCCCGGTGTGGGGGCAGATAGGTGACCGGTCCGCAGAGCAGGGACCTCGCGTTCGCGGAATCCGAGCAGGCGCGCTCGTAGGTCGCCGCCATCTCCGGGCCCGGTATGCAGTCGACATCCAGGAACAGCAGTATGTCCGCGCCCTGTGTAACTGCCACCTGTGCTCCGAGATTGCGCGCGTGAGCCAGAGGTAGGCGCCCGTCGACCGTATCGATGTACCGCACTGTCGCGGTGCCGGTGTCGGTGTCGGCATCGGCCACAACGTCGACGATCCGGTGATCGCCCATCGCGATCACGACGTGATGGTCCGGAGGCCGCGTCGACCGTGCCAACCCGCGGATCTGCTCGCGGAGGTGTTCGTGACGGCCCGAGACGACCGTCACCACAGTCAGATTCATCGGACGACCGCTCCGGCGTCGAGCACACGGGCGGCACGGCCGGCCGCCCCGCGCTGCTCCACGCGACCCCACCCCGACGCGCCGAGCTCGGTCGCGCGGTTCAGCAGCGCTGTCCAGCCATCCGGATCAGGCCATGCATCGGTCACGACCGCCACGGATGCCGAACCGAGGGCACGCGCGCTGGCGATCTGCTCGTCGAACGGCCGATCCTGTGGAATGACGATTGCCGGCGACCCCGCGGCCGCGACGTCGGCCAACGCGTTCTGCCCGGCGTGGGTCACCACGACCGTGGCCGAACACAGCAGTGGCCAGACGTCCGCTCTCCACGACGAGGCATCGATTCCTGCTGCGATCCAGCGAAATTCGGGGTTGGCCGCACCGGCGAGCTCGATATCGGACGCGACGAGCGTCGTACCACCCGCACCGCCGAGAACGACCACGGAGGCGTCGTCGCCGACCGTCTCCCGGGCGCGGCCGTCGAACCTGCTGATCGCACCGACGTACGTGGTCTTGTCCGCATACGGCCGAAGCCACTGCGGGTCGTAGACCGATCGCGACCACGGCGCGACGATCGCCGACGCTGCTCGGTACGCGAGGGTGTGGGGAGTGTCCGTCCGCTCGCCTGGCATGGCCATGACGACGACGTCCACCCCGAGCAAGCGGACCAGCAGTGCCACTTCCACCGACACGTCGACGACGACGAGCCGTGGGCGCACGCGGGCCACCCACTCGGCGATCAGCGCCATGCGATCGGTCAGGCCGCGCACGCCCGTCGGGGCCCAGTGGAGGATTCCTCCGGCAGTCTCGTCGGCCGGGTACTCGGGGCCGCCGGTGTCGCTGGGTTGTGGGGTGTCGAGGGGGAGCTGCAACCATTCGATGTCGCTGTGCGGGAACGGTTGTCGCGAGGACAGCACTGTGACGGGCTCGTCGGTCGCCGCAGCGATGGAGGTCGCACGTGTCATGTGGCCGGTGCCGTGATGATGCGCGTAGTAGCCGATCACAGCGCGGCGCCGGACATCATGGTGTCGTACAGGCTCAGGTACTGATCTACCATGCGGCGCTCGGAGCATGCCGACTCGGCGCGAGCCCGAGCGTCGTGCCGCGACAGGGTGCGGGCTTCGATCATCGCCCGTGCGAGATCCTCGACCGAGTCCGGACGAGCCAATCGTCCAGACGTCGGATCCAAAATCTCGGGGATACCACCGCGATCGAACGCAGCGACGGGAGTTCCGCAGGCAAGCGCTTCGGCCACGACCAGACCGTAGGGCTCCTCCCAGACCGGCGTCGCCAACGCGACAGCGGAGGATCCGACGAGGGTCGCGAGTTCACGTTGACGCAGGTGGCCCGCGTACGTGACGTCTCCACCGAGTCTGGGCGCCACTTCCGCCTCGAAGTACGCCGTGTTCGACGCCGGGCCCGCGAGGGTGAGCGAGAATCCGGCTGCGCGTGCGGCGTCGATGGCCAGATGAGGCCCCTTCTCGGGCACCAATCGGCCCGACCACACTGCGCCGTCGCCCCCCGGACCTTCCGGCCATCGCTCCAGCGAGATCCCGTTCGCCACGACGTTGACGGGGCCGGTGACAGGGAACCATTGGCGCGCAGCGTGTTCGCTGACGGCTGCGAATTCGACGCCGGTGCTTCCGGACAGTGCCACCGCAGATTCGAGCCACGCGAACGGGGGAGTGTGCAGGGTGGTGAGCATAGGAGTGCGCACCGTGCGCGACATCGCGATGGGCAGGTAATGCAGGCTGTGATTGTGGATCACGTCGAACGCGTCGGACAGCTCGCCGGCCAGTTGCATCATCACCGACAGGTACGCGTGGTGCTCGCTGACGGCACGTGCGGGAGTGGTGATGTCGGCCTTGGAGATGTCGGACAGCTCCAACCGCGCAACGCTCAGAAGGTCGTCCGCGACATCGAGGGTCGAGCCTTCCGCCGCGAACAGGGTCACCGAGTGTCCGCGCTCGGTCAATGCACGAGACAGCTGACCGATGTGCGCTTCCATTCCACCCGCGTACGGCTCGGCGATCGGAAAGTTCGACGAGCCGAGCAGTGCTACGCGCAGGCTGTCGGTCATCGTCGTGTCCCGGTGGTCACAGGGCGCTCGGACAGTGCACGGCGATAGATGCGTGCATGCGTGCGTGCGGCCTCCTCCCGGTCGACTTCCCGGCTCGTACGCAGGAATTCGCCGGTGTCGGACTGTGAGGTTCGCCGCGCCGCGACGTCGTCGTACGTGGAGTGCAGCGCGTCGGCCAGCCCGATGTCGTCGAAACGGTCGAGGCCGAAACCGAAGACGCGGCAGGGGGTTTGCTCCGCGAAGTAGCCACAATCGGGAACCACGACCGCAGTCCCCATGTCGACACACGCCTCCAACCATCCCGAATGCGTGCCGAATCGGTACGGCAGAACCGACACGTCGATCTCGGTCAGGTACGTCCACAGTTCTTCGTCGTCGAACCGAGGGTGAACTCGAACGTCGACGCCCTCGTGTGTCCCGAAGGCGGCGATCGCGGCAGCGTCCTCCGGGTGCGAGTCGAATGCCTGGTCGTCGATGTCGATTCGGACTGTTGCACCCGGCAATTGGGCAGCTGTGTCGACGATAGTCCCCAGTACGGCCAACGGATCGAGGTTGGTGCGCAGGCTCTTCGCGTGCACTCCGATCACGAACGACTCGGTGTGCGGTCGACGTCGACCGATCAGCTCCATCGGGGCGACGTGCGGATGCGGCACGACGGTTGCGCGACGTCCCCAACGGGATCCGATTTCCCGCGCAGCGCCCGGCGTGAGGGTGATCACCTCGTCGGCCGCTTCGATCAGCATGTCGAGGTGAGCCTCGTGGAGAGAGTTGTCCACGAAATGTGGGTTGTGGAGGTCGTGCACCGTGTAGACCAGAGGCTTGCCCGCCGATCGCACCGTGCGTATCACCTCGCCGAGGTGCTCGGGTGGCAACGAATCGAAACCGAAATGCACGTGCAGCACGTCGAACGACGACAGATGACGCTTCGTCCACTCCGGTTCGAGCCAACGCGGCGGCCACCAACGACCGGTTCCCTCGGCGCCCGGCGGGACCGGGTCGGGAAGTCGACGGACTCCGTCGGAACCCAGGTGCGCGACATAGGTGTGGCCGGTGGGTACGGAAGCCACGGTGATCGACGCTGGATCGATCGGGGTGGGGTTGATCAAATGAGGGTTCCTTCGCGACAGAACGGTTATACGGGACGTGTGATGAGCCCGGACCCGACTGCTCGAGAGGGAGTGTCTCCTGCGACAACCGAATACTACAGGGAGCCCGTGACGTCGAACGATCCCGACGAGGGGCGTCGCATTCACTACGGAGATTTCTACGGAGTCTCCGACACGACGGGCGACGAACGGCCGCTATTGGTCGTGTGGGGGAACTGCCAGGCCGAGGCCCTGCGGATCGTGGTCTCGAGCGCGGCGGACCTTCCTTACCGTACGGTGCGGGTTCCTCCGGTCCACGAGCTCACCGAGAGCGACCTACCGCACGTTCGTGACCTGATGGCGCGCTGTGCGGTGCTGCTGTCCCAACCCGTGCGTTCCGGCTACCGCGGGTTGCCGATCGGGACGGACGACGTGGACGCACTCCGATCGACTCGAGCGGAGAAGATCGTGTGGCCGGTCCTGCGATACAGCGGGTTGTATCCGTTCCAGGTTATCGTGCGGCACCCCAGCGCCCCGTCCGCGACGCCCGCAGGCGTTCCCTACCACGACCTCAGGACGGTGATCGCCGCCCGCGACGGTGACTCGGCCGGGTGGGACGTCCCGCTGAGTGCTCGTCAGGTGACAGACGTCGCAGCGTGGAGCATCGCGGAACTCGCCCGGCGCGAACGCGCCCAGTGCGACGTCGGTGTGTCCGATCTTCTGCTTCCAGCGGGCGCCGGCGCCGCGAACACCGTCAACCACCCGGGAAACTCGGTGTTGACGGCGCTCGGATCCCGCATTCTGGGCGCGCTGGGTTGTGGCCCGCCCGCCGAGCCCGATCGAGAATTGTTGGGCAACATCGTCTCTCCGCTCGACGAGCGCGTCGTACGAGCTCTCGACCTGCAGGCTCGGCCCAGGCCGTCATGGCTCGTCGACGGATCGTCCGTGTCCCAGGACGAGATCCGACGGGTTCAGTTGCAGTGGTATCGAGACAATCCGCCGTTCGTCGACGCGGCAATTCAGCGCTACGCCGATCTCCTCGACATTCTGGACATGGCTGCATGATGCCCCAGATCGGCCATGTCCTGGTAGGGCCACCGGCACACGGCGTCGTCGAGTACGGCGCGTCCGTTGCACGAGAGTTGGGGGAACCGACGCACCGGGCAGTGCGCCTGGACGGACCGGAGTCCGAACTCCCTGCCTGGATCGGGGAGTGCTCACTCGTACACCTGCATGTCACCGACCGACTCTTCGGCGACCGTGTATCAGCAGCGCCCAACTACGCGGCACTGTGCGCCAGGCTGCCCGCGCGGCACTCGGTGACCGTGCACGACGTGCCACAACCGTCCGACGGATCGGGGTTCGAGACGCGAGTTCGGTTCTACCGGACAGTGATCGACCAGGCGGCCGGGGTGATCGTGTCGAGCGACCACGAGGCATCGCTGCTCCGAGAGTTCACCGACGCGTCCGTCGATCCACAGGTGATTCCGCTGATGATGCCGAGGCCGAGAGCGGAGCCTGCAGGGCCTGAAGGGATGGAGGGCGGATCGTCGGGTGCGCGTGTTGCCGTGCTTGGTTTCCTGTATCCGGGGAAGGGGCACATCGAGACGCTCCGGGCGATGGCCGACTTACCGCGGTCCGTGGGTTTCGTCGCGTTGGGGACTGCGTCGCCAGGGCACGAGGATCTGATCGATCAGTTGCGGTGCACGGCAGCCGAAGCCGGAAGGCCCTGCGAGATCACCGGATTCCTCCCGGAACTCGATATGTATCGACGCTTGGCGGCTGCGACCGTTCCTGTCGCCTTCCATCGGCACCTGTCGGCGTCGGGGTCGATCAACACGTGGATTGCAGCGAGACGCCGCCCACTCGTCCCTCGCAACGCGTACACCGAGGAACTGGACAAGCGATCGCCCGGTGTGGTTCGTGTGCACGGAGACGACGAGGATTCGTTGCGGGACGCGATCGCCGAGGCGGTGCGCCATCCGTCGTCGACCTGGATCGAACCGCACGTGGTGCCGCGGCCCACTCCGAACGATGTGGCCCGGGAGTACGACTCGATTCTGACGGGCTGGCGCGGATGACGCGGGCTCTCGAGATCCAGGGTCGGTACGTCGTGCCGGACAATCGCTGGGATCTGACGCCGGACATGGTGGAGTTGCCGAGCGTCACCGTCGTGGTCCCGTATTACGATCAGCCGCACCAATTGTCGCTCGTACTCGAAGCCCTGGCTCAGCAGCGCTACCCGTCCGACAGGATGCAGGTGGTCATCGCCGACGACGGTTCACCGACGCCGCCTGTCGTCGACGACTGGCGCGACAGGCTGGCGGTGACGGTGGTGCGCCAGGAGGACAAGGGGTTTCGGGCCGCCGCGGCCCGCAACCTCGGTGCGCGTGCGGGGACGGGCGAGGTTCTGTGTTTTCTCGACGCCGACACCGTCCCGACGCCCGGGTACCTCGAGACCGCTGTGGCTCTGCCTGCAGTGGCTCCGGACACGGTCGTCGTCGGGCGGCGAGGACACGCCGATCTGAGCGATGTGAACGTATCGGAACTGTCGGACTGGCTTCGTACTCCACGGGAACTCGGCGAACCAGATTGGTTGTCCAGCGCTTACGGCCGGACGGGCAACCTTCTCCGACCGGGTTGGGACGGATACAAATTCGTCATCAGTGCAGTGTTGACCTGCAGCCGTGAACTGTTCGAGGAGATCGGCGGCTTCGACGAGACCTTCGTCCGGTACGGCGGCGAGGACTGGGAATTCGCCAATCGTGCGTTCATGGCAGGAGCAGTGTTCGCCCACGATCCCCAGGCAGTTGCGTGGCACGACGGGCCGGACTGGGCGGGGCGAGACGTCACGGACCGGACCGACGAGAAGAACACCGAGGCCGTGGCTCTCGCACCGTTGATCACCGATCCCAGCGCCCGACGACATGGGCTGGCCTATCGGATCCCGGACGCTGCGGTGATCCTCGACGTGGCGGAGGCATCACCGGCATCGGTGATGGTCACTGTCGCCGGCATCGTGCGTGGCGTCGACTGCGCGGTGTGGCTGACGGGAGAAGGTGCTCCCGCAGTGTACGACGCGTTGGCACTGGATGATTCACGTGTGCGCGTCGGGACCCCCGAGCGATCCGTGCGGCTTCGCTGCCGATTCGTCGTGCACGTTCGAGGCCCTGTGCAGTTCTCGTCGGCGACGTGGGGTGCCCTGACCGGATGCATCGGACCCGGACTGGCAGGCAGGGTGACCGTCGACTGCGACGGTGCCTCGGTCTCGGCGACGGCGTCCAGGGCACTGAACCGTGCACGGCGCTGGGCCGCGCGGACCGGCGAGTCCGAATCGGAGCTGCTGAACGCGTTGTTCACGACCGAGCGTCGGAGTGCCGAGGAGGTCGGCATCTTGCTGATCGATGGCGAACCGTGGCTGGCCTGGTGACCACGAACGCTGGACACCACCGAGGTGATGTCCAGCGCCGGCGTTGTAATGCGGTGAGAAAGCTACAGGTTCGCTGTGGCCTTGTCGAGGGTGTCGACGGCGATCTGTAGCCCTTCGAGGGGGCCGTAGGCGGTGTCCTCGTGTTCGATGTTCACGGCGATGTCGGGGTCCACGGAGTGCAGGGCGCGCAGGAACCGGGTCCAGAAGTCGACGTCGTGTCCGTTGCCGACGGCGACGAAGTCCCACGCGGAGTCCTGCGGCCAGACATTGACGAAGTGCTTGCCGCCGAGGCTGGTGCGGGGTCCGTCCTGCGGTGCGCGGGTGAATCGGTCGTCGAGGACTCCGTAGATCTCGCAGTCGGGGTTGATTCGGGTGTCCTTGGCTGCGGCGTGGAAGACCAGGGGGCCGAGCCATTCGATGGCTTTGACCGGGTCGATGCCCTGCCAGAACAGGTGCGAGGGGTCCATTTCGGCGCCGACGTTGCTCAGGCCGCCTTTGTCGACGAGGCGCTTGAGCGTCGGTGGGTTGAACACCAGGTTCTGCGGGTGCATCTCGATGGCGACCTTGACTCCGTGCTCACGGGCGAGAGCGTCGATCTCTTTCCAGAACGGCACCGCGACCTGATCCCACTGGTAATCGGAGGAGTCGAGGTATCCCGAATCCCAGGTGTTGACATGCCATGCCGGCCACGTCCCACCCTCGTGGGCTGCGGGCAGACCGGACATCGTCACCACCCGGTCGATGCCGAGCAGACCGGCGACACGGATGGACTTGCGCAGGTCCTCGGCGTCCTCGGGGCCGACCTCCGGGTCGGGGTGCAGTGGGTTGCCGTTGCAGTTCAGGCCGGCGATCGAGACGCCCGTGCCCTCGAACACCGCGAGGTAGTCGGCTGGGCTGATGGTGCCGGCGAGCAGGTCGTCGACCGGAATGTACACCGGTGGCAGGAATCCACCGGAGTTGATCTCGATGCCTTCGAGACCGAGTGAGGCCACCGTCGCGATGGCGTCGGGCAGGGACTTGTCGTGCAGGATCGCGTTGTAGACGCCGAGTTTCATCGTGAGCTTCCTTGCGAGTAGAGGGTGGGTCAGATCTTGACTGCGGTGCCGTTCGCGGCAGCGGATTCGGCGATGGCGGCGACGATCTGCATGCCGCGCAGTCCGTGCGCGAAGTCCGGGAGCGGGGGCAGGCCGGTCAGTCCGGCGACCTGGTCGAGGAATGCCCGTGCCTGGTAGGCGAAGAATTCGGCTTTGCCGTGCCCGACGCCGCCGGCGTCCATCGGCAGCCCGCCCTGGATGTAGGGGTGCTGGGGTCCGATGATGACCTGACGGCGGCCATTGACCGTCTCGTCGATGTCGGTGGTGGAGATGTGGAACTCCGCGGCTCGCTCGAGCGCCCACGACGCCGACCCGCGCGTGCCGAACACATCGAAGGACAGACCGTCGGGATTGGCGTGCGAGACCCGCGAGGCGGAGAAGGTTCCGACGAATCCGCCGGCGAACTGCGCGGTGAAGGTGGCGATGTCCTCGTTCTCCACCGGCGCCGTCTCCCCGGTGGTTTCGGCTTTGGTGTGACCGTAGGTGACTCCGACCGGGACGGGGCGTTCGGTGACGACGGTGGAGAACTGCGCCCCGCGGACCTCGACGATCGGTCCGGCGACGTACTCGGCGAGATCGATCAGATGACTGCCGACATCGGCGAGTGCACCGGTTCCCTGCCCACCGCGGTACCGCCAGGTGATCGGCCCGCTCGGATCGAGGGAGTAATCGGCGCGGTAGCGGCCGTCGAAGTGCACTATCTCACCGAGGCGACCGGCGGCGAGCTCGTCGGCGATGGCCTGCACGGCCGGGGACCGGCGGTAGGTGTAGCCCACCGAGGCGATACCGCTCGATGCCGCGGCCGCGGCGACCATCGACTCCGCATCGGCCAGCGACCCTGCCAGCGGCTTCTCGCACAGCACGTTCTTGCCTGCAGCGAGCAGGCCTTCGACGATCTCACGGTGCAGGTGATTGGCGACGACGACGGACACGACATCGATGTCCTGTGCCTCGGCGATCGCCTGCCAGCTGTACTCGGCGCGCTCGTAGCCGTACCGCTTGGCGGTATCGTCCGCGACACCCTTGTTGGTGTCCGCGATGGCCACCAAACGTACATCCGGGCGGTCGGTGCCGAACAGCGTCGACGCCATCCGGTACCCGGCGGCATGGGCGCGTCCGGCCATACCGCCACCGATGACGGCTACGCCGAGCGAGTTCTCTGTCATGAACGTGCTGCTTTCTTTCGGAGTGTCGCGGGATTAGTTCGGTCTATTTGACCGGTCTAGTAGGGATACTATGGGTCACCGATCGCGCGGATGTCAAGGACGGCGTTGCCGCAGTTCGACACGCTCTCACGGGCGGGAACGGAGACGAGAAGACATGAACGCCGGAAGATCGGTGACCATGCAGGACATCGCCGACAAGGTAGGGGTGTCCAAGGCCCTGGTGTCCATGATCTTTCGTGGAGTTCCGGGTCCCAGCGCAGAGACGAAGGCCCGGGTCCTCGCCGTTGCGGAGGAGATGGACTACCGACCGAATCGAACCGCAGCTCTGCTGTCCCTCCGGCGCACACACCTCATCGGCGTCATGACCGACATCAGGAATGCGTTCCACGCGGAGATGGTCGAGCACATGGTGGCCGAGGCGGACAAGGTCGGGTACGAGGTGGTGCTCGGTGCCGTCACGCCGACGCATGCCGAAGCCGCTGTCATGGAGACACTACTCGACTTCCGCTGTGAGGCAGTGGTTCTGCTCGGGCCCGCCGCGTCGGATGTCGACCTCAGAGCGTGGGCAGGGCGGGTGCCGATCGTCGCGGTGGGTCGACGAATCGGCGGAGTCGACGCCGTGCGGGCGGGGGACTCGCGGGGAATGAGCGACGTCGTCGATCACCTGGTGTCGCTGGGGCACAGCAGAATTGCGCATTTCAGTGGGTACGGGTCGATCGGCAAGGACCGCCAGGCCGGCTACCGCCGCGCGATGCACCGTCACGGGCTGGACGAACATATGGCCGTTGTCGAGGGCGACTTCACCGAGAACTACGCGCCCGCCGCCGTCGACGCGTTCCTCGACGGAGACATCGAGCCTCACACCGCGATCGTCGCTGCCAACGACCGCAGTGCAGTCGGCCTGCTCGACGCGCTGCAGAGACGAGGAGTCTCCGTTCCCGGCGACATCTCGGTGACCGGGTACGACGACAGCACGCTGGCGAGAATGGCCCACATCGACCTGACCACCGTCAGTCAGGAACCCAAGGAGCAGGCGCGCCGCGCGATCAGCGCAGCAACCTCACGCCTCGACGACGACCGCACCGAGGTGTCGTCGAGCGTTCTCCGGCCGCGCCTGGTGGTCCGAGGGACGACCGGTCCCGCCGAACGGGGGTGACGGCGTGCTCTTCCGGCAACTCGAATACCTCGTGGCGCTGTCGCGTGAACGTCACTTCACACGCGCGGCTCAGGCATGCCACGTCTCGCAACCGGCGCTGTCCGAAGCGATCCGGAAGCTCGAAGTCGAGCTCGACCTTCCGCTGATCGTCCGGGGCCACAAGTTCGAGGGACTCACCCCCGAGGGTGAACAGATCGTCCGGTGGGCGCGCCGTATCGTCGCCGACCAGAAGTCCCTTCAGGAGGAAGCGGCAACTCTGCGGTCCGGCGTCACCGGCGCGGTACGTCTGGGCGTGGTGCCCACGGCGTCGGCGACAGTGGCCGACCTGACCGGACCACTGTGTCTGCACCATCCGTTGGTGACCGTCTCACTGTCGGAGGATCTCCCGTCCGACGAGATCACCGGCCGCATCGACCGTTTCGAGCTCGACGGGGGTATCACCTACCTGGACGACGATGTCCACGAACGGTACCGGACCTTTCCCCTCTACCGCGAGTACTACGACCTGTTGACCGCGGCCGACTTCGGTCCGTTTCGGGAGGACGGTGTCACCTGGCGCGACGCCGCACAGTTTCCGATGTGCACGCTGCCGTCGATGATGCGTGGACGCAGAATCCTCGACGAGTTCTTCGCCTACGACGGTGCCGCCAGTACGCCGCAGATCGAGACCGACTCCATCGCCTCGCTGTACGCGCACGTGAAGACCGGGCAGTGGGCGTCCGTCGTTCCGCGCGTGTGGCGTCAGGTGTTCGGAGAACCACCGGGGCTTCGGTGTACCCCGTTGACGAGCGCGCTGGACGCGCCGGTCATCGGACTGGTGACGGCCAGGGACAGTCAGGGATCCAGCTTGATACGGGCGTTGGAGAACACCGCTCGCGAGCTCGACCGGGCTTCATCGGCGTCGCCTATCGCTCGGTAGGAGCCACGTCTTGGACGTGTGCGGTCGCGATGGTGCACCGTCGTAGAGTGTCAGCCCACGAGTACGAGTACGACGAGAAGTCCATCGTCGTCACCGAAGCCAAGTCCTACGCAGCGGGCGTTCCGGCCGTGCTCGTGTCCCTGCAGCGAGGCGTCGAGCAGATGGGCCCCGGCCGCACCGCGTATTCGCTGGCAAAACTCAATCAGCGCAAGGGTTTCGATTGCCCGGGGTGCGCATGGCCGGAGACTCCCGGACACCGCAAGCACGCCGAGTTCTGCGAGAACGGCGCGAAAGCGGTCGCCGAAGAAGCGACCAGGAGAACGGTCGGACCGGACTTCTTCGCGACGCACTCGATCGACGACCTGCTCGGGCGGACCGAGTACTGGCTCGGCCAGCAAGGTCGCATCACGCACCCGATGGTGCTGCGGCCGGGAGCGACCCACTACGAGGAGATCGACTGGGACAGCGCCGAGCGCATGATCGCCGACGAGCTCAGGCAACTCGCCACCCCGGAACAGGCGATCTTCTACACCTCCGGACGCACGTCGAACGAGGCTGCCTTCCTGTACCAGCTACTGATCAGGTCCTTCGGTACCAACAACATGCCGGACTGCTCCAACATGTGCCACGAATCCTCGGGGAGTGCGCTCAGCGCGTCGATCGGAATCGGCAAAGGCTCGGTGTCGGTTCCGGACATCGAGAACGCCGACCTCATCCTCATCGCAGGCCAGAATCCCGGCACGAACCATCCCCGCATGCTGTCCACCCTGGAGAAGGCAAAAAGCAACGGAGCGAGGGTCATCGCGATCAATCCGTTGGTCGAGGCCGGGCTGAGGCGGTTCAAGGATCCGCAGAAGGTCGGCGGTGTCGTCGGGGACGGCGTCGCCATCGCCGACGAGTACCTGCAGATCCGGCTGGGCGGGGACATGGCGCTGTTCCAGGGCCTGGGAAAGATGTTCGTCGACGCAGACGACGAGGCGCCGGGCACCGTGATCGACCGGGCCTTCGTCGAGACCTACACGGCGGGATTCGACGACTGGATCGACCATATCCGCGGTGTGGACATGGACGTCGTGCTGGAGGCCACCGGGCTGTCGATGCGCGAGATCCGCGACACCGCGGAGGCTCTCGTCCACTCGGAGAAGACGATCGTCTGCTGGGCGATGGGGCTGACGCAGCAGACCCACGGCGTCGCGACCATCGAGGAAGCAGTGAACCTGCTGTTGCTGCGGGGGATGATCGGAAAGCCAGGGGCCGGTGTCTGCCCCGTGCGTGGACATTCGAACGTCCAGGGTGATCGCACCATGGGCATCTGGGAAAAGATGCCCGAGTCGTTTCTCGCGGCACTCGACGACGAGTTCGGCATCCACTCTCCCCGCGACCATGGACTCGACGCCGTCGACTCGATCCGAGCGATGCGCGACGGCCGCGGCACCTTCTTCATGGGCATGGGCGGCAACTTCGTCTCGGCGACACCGGACACCGCCGTCACCGAAGCGGCGCTCCGCAACTGCTCCCTGACCGTTCAGGTCTCGACCAAGCTGAACCGCAGCCATCTGGTCCACGGACGAAGCGCTCTGATCCTGCCGTCGCTGGGACGGACCGACCGCGACGTGCAGGCGTCGGGCAAGCAGTTCGTGACCGTCGAGGACTCGATGTCGATGGTGCATGCCTCGCGCGGTGGCCTTCGGCCGTCGAGCGCATTCATGCGATCTGAGGTGTCCATTGTGTGCGGAATCGCCGAAAAGCTCTTCGGGCCGGGGCATTCGGTGCCGTGGGGGAGCTTCCGTGACGACTACGACAGGATTCGGGACTCCATTTCCCGGGTCGTCCCCGGGTTCGAGGACTTCAATCGCAAGGTCCGGCAGAAGGAAGGGTTCGGGCTTCCGCATCCTCCCCGCGACAGTCGTACCTTCCACACCTCCACCGGCAAGGCCAACTTCGCGGTCAACGAGTTGACGTGGTTGCCGGTCCCCGAGGGGCGGCTGATGCTGCAGACCATGCGGAGCCACGACCAGTACAACACCACCATCTACGGCCTCGACGATCGCTATCGCGGCGTCAAAGGTGGCAGAAGGGTGGTGTTCGTCCATCCCGACGACATCGCGTCGATGGGATTCGTCGACGGGGAGGTGGTGGACCTCGTCTCCGAGTGGCAACTTCCCGACGGCACCGTCGCCGAGCGTCGTGCCGACCGGTTCAGAATCGTCGCCTACTCCACGCCTCGCGGAAACGCGGCAGCGTACTACCCGGAGACCAACCCGTTGATTCCTCTCGACCACGTCGCGCGCAAATCCAACACTCCGGTGTCCAAGGCCGTCGTCGTCCGGTTGGAACGCCGCCGTCACGGCTAAACTCGTCCGGTGAGCACCGCGGACGGCGACAATCGAACCTATGGCGGCATCGCCGTCGAGGATCGTCGTTCCCGGAGACGGTCGCAGTTTCTCGCCGCCGCGCTCGACGTGTTCTCCGAGAAGGGATACACAGCCAGTTCCGTTGCGGACCTGTGTCGTTCGGCCGGGTTGGCGCGCAGGCAGTTCTACGACGAGTTCGCGAGCCGAGAGGACGCGCTCATCGCGCTGTACGACTCGATCCAGGCGGACGCCAAGGCAGCAACGACGCAGGCGGTCGCGCGGTGTACGACCTCCGACACGCACGAGCTGGCTACGGCGGCGATGGGGGCGTACGTCGAGTCGATCGGCAAAGATCCACGCAGGGCCCGTATCTCGTTCGTGGACAGTGTCGGCGTCAGTCGTCGCATGGACGAGCATCGGTTGGCCGAGCGTGCGGTGTGGCGCGAGTTCTTCGCGCTGACCGTCCGGTCGGCGGTGGGTGAGGATTACGTGCCGCCGGGCGGTTACGAGATGGCGTCGACGGCGTTCATCGGGGCCCTCATCGCGCTCGTGCAGCAATGGAGCACGGCGGATCCGCGACCCGATGTCGAGGACCTCACGAACATCATGGTCGGGTTCCTCGACTCGTTGCTCCTGCACTGAGGGCAAGAGCCGAGCCCGCGAGCGGCCACGGGATCAGGTGGTTGTAATCCACATCACTTCTGATCTACTCTCCACGGAGTCCAAGTTAGACAAATACATCTAACTTGTTTTTCGGGGAGGCTGAATGTCCGTTCGAAGAGTGGTTCTCGGTGTGGTTGCGGCTGCAAGCGTCGCCGTCGCGGTGACCGCCACCGCGCCGCCAGTGGTAGCGCAGCCGGCGTTCCCGGCGATTCCGGAATTCGATACGGGGTTCTACTCGCCGGAGCAGTCGATCGTCTCCGCTGCCGATCCCGGCCAGATCATTGCGTCTCGGCCGGTGAACGTGGCAAACCTCGGTGTCCTCCCGGTCAACGTCGACGCCTGGCAACTGTCGTACCGGTCCAACGACAGTCGCGACGAAGCGATCCCGGCGGTGGCCACCGTGCTCAAGCCCCGTGGATACGTTCCGGGCAGGCCACTGCTGTCCTTCCAGATCGCCGAGGACTCACTGGGTGCCTACTGTGCGTCGTCGTACGTGCTGCAGCAAGGCTCCATTCCCTGGCCGCTGACCGGAGCGATCACCGGAGGAGCACAGTTCCTCGAGATCCAGGCCGCCCTGGCCCAGGGCTGGGCCGTCGTGGTGCCCGACCACCAAGGGCCGAACTCGGCCTTCGCGGCCGGCCCACTCGCCGGGCGGATCACCCTCGACGGAATCCGTGCCGCCGAGAACTTTGACCCGCTCGGGCTGGACGGACGCGCGACGAAGGTCGGAATGATGGGGTACTCCGGCGGATCCATCGCGACAGGTCATGCCGCCGAGCTGCACGAAAGCTACGCCCCCGACCTGAACATCGTCGGGGCCGCCGAAGGCGGAATCGTGGCCGATGTGGGTGCGCTCGTCGACAACTCGAACAACGCGCTCGGTGCAGGAATCGTGGCATCCGGCATCATCGGAGTCTCCCGTGAGGATCCCGAGCTCGCGCAGTTCATCGACCAGAAGCTCAACCCCTTGGGCAAAGCGATGTTCGGCGCGAAGCAGAACCTGTGCATCGGATGGAACTCGGCCATCGCACCGTTCGTGAACCTCAAGGGGCTGTTCGACACTCCCGGCGATCCGCTTCGCGAGCCGGTAGCGCAGAGCGCGCTCGCCAAGCTGCAGATGGGCAAGTCCGTCCCCCGATTCCCCATGTACATGTACCAATCCAACCCGGACTGGCTGGTACCCGTCGGGCCGGTGAACACGCTCGTCGACACGTACTGCGCCGACCCGAGCGCGAGCGTCACCTACACGCGTGACCACTTCAGCGAACACCTCACCCTCGAAGTGGTTGCTGCGCCGAGTGCGTTGCTGTGGCTCCGCGACCGGTTTGCCGGAGTGCCGGCCGAGCCGGGCTGCCGCACCACCGACGTCGGCTCGATGGCTCTGGACTCACGGACCTGGCCGGTGTGGCAGGACGTCGTCGGCGATCTGGTTGCCGGCCTCTTCGGTCAACCGATCGGATCCTGACCGGTCGGCCGAACCACGAGAGTCAGCGGGGCTCGGACCGTGACAACACGGTCCGAGCGCACCGCACGACCGTCGCCCGGTCGTGCGTGATGGCGTACTCGAACTCGCGGTCCGGATCGTCCTCGCCTCGGTGCAGGTCCCGGGCCGACAGTACGCAGCAGAAGAACTGCCCGAGCACCACGACATTCCATTCGTCGACCAGGTCGTCCGAGGCGTCGAGAGACGACCCGACGATGCCGGGCACTGCCAGCTCTCCGAGGCCGATCCCGTAGACGCCGGTGTACGCGGTCCGGCCCGCGAGGGTGCGCCATCTGCGCCTCGTGCGCGCAGTGAAGTGCCGGGAATGCTGAAATGTCCCCAGCACCAATGTGTCCGGACCTGCGTCGGAAGCCTGTGCCTCGATGTGCATGCTCATCTGCACGAGCAGTTTCTTCGTGCTGACCGTCGTCGTCTGGTCGGTCGACGCGATGACGAACGCGGACGTGTGATCGCTGGACGGGGTGTTCCACGTAGGTGGTGTCACCGCGTCCGGGCGCACGTCGCCACCGTCGGCACGGAAGAGATCGCCCAGGCCGAACGTGGCTCCGAGCGCCAGTGCTCTGTCCCGGTCTCGATCGGAATCCACGCCCCGTGCCACCACGACAGCTCCGGTGCGCTCGGCCTGGGCAGCAAGGACGTGCAGTGCTCTGGCCGCGGCGACGTCGGTCGCGCTACCGGTCATCTCGGGCGCGAGGATGATGACATCCGGCTCGATCAGCGGAAGCAGGGCAAGTGACTCCGGTCCCGTGCCGACACCGTCGAGCGCGACCGGCCGCGCTTGCGCACGCGCCGATTCGACGGTGCTGAGAACCGATGCCGGATTGCGCGAGAACGCGACGTGGTCGATCACGACTGCGTCGGCGAGAACCCCCGTCGAGCGAGAGGTGGTGCGCCCCGGGTCGAGCTCGACCGGGATCACGTCACCAGGAGCGAACCGAGGGGAGCTCACCGTGTACCTGCTGTTCTCGTGTGGGGCGAAAGGATCACGCGTGTGATGCGCTCGCGGGGAGACGAAGATGAGACGGCCATCCGAGCACGTCCAGCGTTCGCCCGACCGCGAGGGGGCAGGAGGTGATCGTCAGCGTCCGGCCCCCAGCCGTGTCGACCGACGCGAACACGTCGACGCCTGCGCTGCTGAAGAACGTGACACCGGACATGTCCAGCTCGACGTGTGGATTCTGCTCGAGGGCCTCGCTCAGACGACGAGCGAAGGACGGTGCAGTGATCAGATCGATGTCACCGGACACGACCAGTGTCGATGCCGACGCCGAGCTCTGTACCTCGGTCTCCTGGTCGAGCAGAACGTGCGTCATCTGTTCCTCCCGAGTCGATAGTTGTTCGCTGCAATCATCGTGACGGAACAAGGTATCCGTAGGGATGCACGAACAATAACGAATTCGTAACAAACATAACGATTGCATAACGAGACGCCTCGAATCTCCTTGCGATATCTTGTCCCCCAACGAGATTCGACGGAGTCCGTAGTGTCCGTTTCGGGTCTCCGGGTCTCGAAACGGTAATGAAACCCGACGAGCTGCACGTGTCGGACGGGTCTGCGAGGCTGTGAAGCATGACGGAATCGGCCAAGGAAGATCTGCAGAGGTACCTGCAGGCAGGACGCACTGCACTCCTCTGGAAACTGGACGGCTTGTCCGAGTACGACATGCGTCGTCCGATGACACCCACCGGCACCAACCTGCTCGGTCTGATCAAGCATCTCACCGTCGTCGAACTCGGATACTTCGGCTGGACGTTCGACCGGCCCTTCCACGAAGCGGTGCCGTGGGCAGAGGAGGGCGAGGACCCGCACGCAGACCTGTGGGCCAAGGCCGACGAATCCACGGAGTACATCGTCGGGCTGTACCGACAGATCTGGGAACACTCGGACCGCACCATCGCCGAGCTTCCGCTCGACGCCACCGGCGTGGTCCCGCATTGGCCTCGTGAACGGGCCACCGTCACCTTGCACCGCATCGTCGTACACGTCATCGCGGACATGGACCGACATGCAGGGCACGCCGACATCCTTCGAGAGTTGATCGACGGATCGGTCGGCCTCACGCTCGGCAACGAGAACATGCCGCCGGACGAGACTGCGTTCTGGGCCGATCACCGCGCACGCGTCGAGGAGCACGCACGTCGGTACCAGCCCTGATCTCGTGCGAGACTGGCTCGCGTGAACGCGGAGCTTCCCGGTGCAGTGATCGACCTCGCGCGCACGGCAACCCGTGTCGCTGTTCTGACGGGCGCAGGAATGTCGGCGGAGTCGGGAATCGCGACGTTCCGTGACGCCCACACCGGCCTGTGGTCGCAGTTCGATCCCGCCGATCTCGCCAGCCCCGAGGGCTGGGCGCGTGACAGCGACCTCGTGTGGGGGTGGTACCGCTGGCGGGCCGAACTGGTCCGGCGGTCCGCGCCCAATGCGGGGCACCTGGCCCTGGCTGCGTGGCAACAACGCACACATCTCGACATTGCCACGCAGAACGTGGACGACCTGCACGAGCGAGCGGGCTCGCACGTGATCGCTCACGTGCACGGAAGTCTGTTCGATCCCCGGTGCTCGGAGTGCGGAGTGCACTCGCAGCCGGAGGCGGACGTGGTCGACGAGGAGATCGAACGCGTCGTTCCTCCCGAGTGCCCGTTCTGCGGCGGGCCGATGAGGCCGGGGACGGTCTGGTTCGGAGAACCGCTCCCTCAGGATCAGTGGACGGCAGCGGTCTCCGCGGTGGAACACGCGGACCTCGTGCTCGTCGTCGGCACGTCCGGTGTCGTGTTTCCGTTCGCCGGCCTGCCAGCGATGGCTCGCAGCACGGGTGCCGTCGTCGTCGAGATCAATCCGGTGGAAACCGAGATTTCCGACATGGCCGACCACCGCGTACGCACGACGGCGGCACTCGGCCTGCCTGCGTTGGTCGCGGCGCTCGACTGAGCTGGTGGGCTCACTCGAATTCGAGCCGCATCGATCGCGCTGCGAAGTGCAGTAGAAGTACGAAGCCGCCGATGGAGACCACCACGGGAGACCAGACGACAAAGGACATCAAGACCGCCACGTCCTTGTAGGCGACGACGTACACGGCGATGAAGGTGGTGGCGGCAACGCACAACAGAATGTGCGCGGCGAGCATCCACTTCTCGAAGAAGAATCCGACGAACATCCCGATCTCGATGAAGAACGCTGTCTTTCCGAGGGTGATCTCCGGCGGAAAGTCGGCAACGATCGTCGCGGAGAAGATGGCGATGTTGGCAATCGTGACGAACGCGAATGCCTGGTTCAGGGTTGGCCACGGGCCGAACAGCCAGAACAGCCCCATCGCATAGGCCGTCATCATCGATATCCACTGGACTGCGGAGGGGATGGGTGTCGTTGCGCCGTAGCCGAACACCATTTCCAGCGTGACCACAACTGCCATGGCAAGTGTCGCGAACGCGATCACGACCTTGACGATGCCCTTGACGGCGAGTGATTCCATCGCGTCGACGGCCCACTCGTAGTGCACCTCGGACGATGTCAGCGCACTGGTCATCGTGTTCCACCCCTCCGATCGATACCGCGAGTCGATTGAAACACATACTTTGGGACCGCAGAGTGGATATCGCCTGGAACAACCGTCGCAAGGCCCAGACATAAAAATCAACTCGAGTTCAGCCCTCCCCTTCGATCGCCTGCTCTGTCAGACCTCCGATCGTGCTGTATCGAAAACAGGTTCGGTGCAGTCGAAGAGCACGAGGAGAGATGGCGACGTGAGTGACCTGACGGGTAGAACGGTCGTGTTGATCGGTGGCGCAACCGGAATTGGCTATGCGGTGGGCGAGAAAGTCGTCGGGGCAGGCGGATCGGTCGTCCTCGGCGGCCGTACATCGTCGACCCTCGAGAAGGCTTCGGACGCACTGGGCGTACGCGCGACGTGGCAAGTGGTCGACACGTCGTCACCCGCATCGGTGGAGGACTTCTTCGCCGAGCTCGACTCGGTGCACGGTCTGTTCACCACTGCCGCGACCTATGTGACGGGTTCGCTTCGCGAGCTGTCGGAAGCGGACGCGGCGTCGGCGTTCGAATCCAAATTCTGGGGTCAGTACCGCGTGGTCAAAGCTGCGGTGAACACGCTGACCAGTGACGCATCGATAGTGTTGATGGCCGGTGCGGCCAGTGTCAGGCCACCGGGAGCGGCTCCTGCGTACGTCGCGGCCAATGCTGCGATCGAAGGCCTCGGTCGTGGATTGGCGGTAGAGCTCGCGCCCATTCGAGTGAACTCGGTGTCGCCGGGAACGATCGACGGACATCTGTGGCGGAGCAGACCCGACGACGTCCGCATCCCCGCGTTCGAACAGTTCGCGTCCGCGACCACACTGGGGCGGGTCGGGGTGGAATCCGAGGTTGCCGATGCCGTCGTCTACCTCCTCTCCAGTGGGTACACGACCGGCTCCACGTTGTATCCCGACGGTGGTTACGCACTTCGCTGACGCGTAATGTGTGCGGTTGTCCTAACAAAAGGAGATCTCATGCGTCTGGGAGTTGTCGGACACGGCGTCGGGGGGCGCTACTTTCACGTGCCGTTCGTACAAGCGGCAGAAGGGGTCGAACTCGTCGGCATCGTCACGCGTTCTCCTGAACGTGCGGCTCAGGTCGAACTCGATGCGCCGGGCACACCGGTGTACGGCAGCCTGACCGAACTGATCGATGCGGGCGTGGACGCCGTCACCATCACGACCCCACCCGAGACGCGTCGGGAGCTGGTTCTCGAGGCCGTCGCGCGCGGTGTGCACGTCATCGCCGACAAACCTTTTGCGCCCGACCCCCGGGGCGGACAGGACCTCGTGGATGCCGCGGCCGACGCCGGAGTACTTCTCAGTGTTTTCCACAACAGGCGGTGGGACGCAGACATCCAGACTCTGCGCGGCGTGATCGACAGCGGCAAGCTCGGCCGGATCTGGCGAGTGGAGTCGAGGTTCGATCTCGACGAACCCGCCACGCTCGAACTCGGACCGACCGGTGGACTGCTGCGAGACCTCGGAGCCCACCTGGTCGATCAGGCGCTGTGGTTGTTCGGTCGCGCCACCAGTGTGTACGCGCGCATGGATTGGGCCGGTGAGGGCGACGATCGAACCGACAGTGCGTTCGTCGTCGATCTCGACCACGAGAGCGGTGTTCACTCGACCCTGTCCGCCACCAAGGTCAACCACTTCCAGGCGCGCCAGCTTCGGGTGTACGGAACGGACGGCAGTTACTACTCCGACGGAACCGACGTCCAGGCGCAGGCCGTTTTCGCCGGTCGTCGCCCGGCGGACGAGCCGGACACGTTCGGCTACGAGCTCGAAGAGCGCTGGGGCACACTGCATACGGACGCGGGTGCAGAGAAGGTTCCGTCCGCGCAGGGGAGTTACAAGAACTACTACCGCGACTTCGCCGCCGCTGTGCGCGGCGAGGGCCCGCAACCGGTCCCTGCGTCCGAGGTCATCCACACTCTCGAAGTGCTCGACGCGGCACGCCGCGCCGCGGAAACAGGTGAGGTCATCCGGTTGTAGGCTTTTTCTCATGCCTGCACGCTCGGTCGAACTGCGAAAACTCGGATTTCTGACGATCGGATTGTTCGACGAGCACAACCCCGCTCTCGGCCACGAATCGACACTGCAGATCATCGAACTCGGCGAGCAACTGGGATTCGACAGTGCGTGGCTGCGTCACCGCCACCTGCAGTACGGGATCTCGTCCCCGATCGCGATCATGGCTGCGGCGTCGCAGCGCACCAGCAGAATCGAGCTGGGGACGGCGGTGACTCCACTCGGGTGGGAGAACCCGCTTCGACTCGCCGAGGACCTTGCGACGGTCGACGTGCTCTCCGGCGGTCGTATCAACCCGGGTGTCAGTGTCGGACCACCCATGCAATTCGACCGAGTGAAGAACGCGTTGTATCCGGACACCGCCGACGTCGAGGATTTCAGCTACACCAGAGTGAACCGCCTTCTGTCGCTGGTTTCCGGTCAGCCCGCGTCGAACTGGAGTGGCACGGTCGGGATCGAGCAGTTCTCCGACCGTGTTCAACCCCATTCGCCTGGCCTGCGGGACCGAATGTGGTACGGGGGCGCCAGTCTTCGGTCTGCTCGGTGGGCAGGCGAGACAGGAATGAACCTGCTCGTCAGCAGTGTGGTGAAAGCCGAGGAGTCGGAGAACTTCGACGAGATCCAGCACTCGCACATCACGACGTTCCGCGAGCATCACCCGCAGAAGAACGCGGCGCGTGTGTCACAAGGACTCGTGGTGATCCCGACCGATTCTGCGTCCACCGACCAAGTAAAGAAGTACCGTGCGTACGCGGAGTCCAGACGGGCACGCACGGCAACTCCGCAGGGACCGGCGAGGATGATGTTCGCAGCCGACCTGGTCGGAACCTCGCGTGAGATCGCCGACCGGTTGTACGACAACGCGGCCTTCCGTGAGGTGGACGAAGTCGCGTTCGCACTACCGTTCAGCTTCGATCACTCGGATTACGTGCAGATTCTGACCGACATGGCAACGGTTCTCGGTCCCGAACTGGGATGGCGACCGTCACACGGCTGAACCTGCCGACACAGCGTGTGGGATGCCGTGAGCGTGGGTAGCCGAAAGTCACGCTTTCGGCATTGGAGGACAGCACCATGGTTCACGTGGAACGCACATTCACCGTCCGGCGCTCACGCAAGGTCGTCGTCGACTACCTTCGGGATTTCGCGCACGCGGAAGCATGGGACCCGGGCACGCAACGGTGTGTCCGATCGACACCGGGACCGATCGGTGTCGGTACCGAATGGCACAACGAATCCAAGCTCGCCGGAATCAGCACCGAATTGACGTACCGGTTGGTCGAGGACAGGCAGGACGTCGTCGAGTTCGAAGGTAGGAACAAGACGGCGACGACAGTGGACCACATCGCGTTCGAGGACGCAGGCGACGACTCCACTCGAATCACCTACGTCGCAACCATCACGTTCAACGGACTGGCGAAACTGTCGGACCCGGTGTTCAAGCTGATCTTCGAACGCATCGGCGACAAGACCGTCGACGCCATGACACGCACCCTCGAAGGGCTGTGAAGACAGACGAACGGGGCCCGAACCGATTCGGTTCGGGCCCCGCACGTGTGAGTGGGAGTGAGAATCAATAGAAGGTCTTGCGCCCACCGACTGCGCGGCCGGTGGCACCGAGAATGGTCAGGACTGCTCCGACGACGACAAGGATGATGCCGATCGTGGTCAGAATGCTGATCTTGGCGAAAATGCCGATCAGCGCGAGGATGATTCCCAGGACGATCACTGTCTTACCTTCTTTCGAGTTCGGTGCCGCTCGTGCGACAACCGCCGACCTTCGTTCGTTGATCGTCGAACAGGAGGTGAGTACCCGAACTCCTGCCGAATATGCGGGCGGGACGGATGTTTCGAACATTTCACAGGCGACCGTCTCCGGAGTTCGTATTTCACGTGGCGACGCGACCCGACCGGATGGCCCGTTTTTGTGATCTGTGCCGGTTTCGGGTGACAGAAACGACAACGCCCCGACCGAAGTCGGGGCGTTGTGGCGTGAAGTGAGCTGGATGTCAGCCGGCGTTCGACGCCGCTTCGGTCTCGCTCGACGCGCCCGCGGTCGAGAGCTGACCGCCGGAGTTCTCCAGGTGCGCACGAACGAACCAGTGGAAGAGCTCGAGCTGGCCGCTCTGCCCGATCAGCAGATCCTCGGTGACGGGATCGATCTCGCCGATCTCCGCAATGGCCTTCCGAGTGTCACCGATAACGCCGACGTAAACCAAGTCGAGGGCTCCGAGGTGCTCGATGGCCGTTGCGCGGCCGATCGAGTAGTCGTCCCACGAACGCTCCTTGACGATGGTGCCGGGCGTTCCGAGTGCAGCTGAACCCAGTGTCGCAATACGCTCCGCCACGTCGTCGGCGAACCCACGAACCGCTTCGACCTGAGGGTCGAGCATCTCGTGCACGGAGATGAAGTTGGGTCCCACGACATTCCAGTGAATGTGCTTGAGAGTGAGATGGAGATCGTTGTAGGCGTTGAGGCGGTCCTGCAGCAGTGCAGCGACGCGCGCGCCCTGGTCGGTGCTCAATCCGGGAACTGTGTAGGAATTCGAATTGGTCATGAAACGCACGTACCCGGGGTGCTTCGCGTCGAAACACCCCGGGCACGTATGTGGGGAAGACTACTTCGGTTCCGACCCTCCACCGAGTTCGGACTCGGTCTTCAGGTCCGTCGACCGATCCTTGGTCAGGCTCGCCGACGTGCTGCCGGCGGGGCCGGCCGGGTCGTCCGCCTCGATCGAATCTGCTGAATCTGCCGACTCCTTCGGCGGATTCTTCAGACTCAGGATGATCGAACCTGCGAGGACCACGATGATGACCACCAGGCTCACCAGGGACGGGATCTCCGGGATCGACGTGCTGATCACCTTGTGGCTTGCCTGCAGAACCAGCTTGACGCCGATGAATCCGAGGATGATCGCGAGGCCCTTGGACAGGTAGTGGAACTTCTCGAGCAGACCCGAGAGCAGGAAGTACAGGGCGCGCAGGCCGAGGATCGCGAACGCGTTGGACGAGTACACGATGAACGGGTCGTCACTGACCGCGAGAACAGCGGGCACACTGTCGACCGCGAACACGAGGTCTGCTGCCTCGATGGCGACGACGACGGCGAGCAGCGGGGTGGCAACGCGCTTGCCGGCTTCCTTGACGAAGAACTTCGTGCCGTCGTACTCGTCGCGAACCGGGATGACCTTACGCAGCAACCTCACTGCGATGGACTGGCTCGGATCGTACGAGTCCTCCTCGTCCTTCATCAGCTTCCATGCGCTGTACAGCAGGATGGCGGCGAAGACGAACAGAACGACGGTGAACTTGCTGACGATCGCGACACCTGCGGCGAGGAAGATTCCGCGGAACACGAGGGCGCCGACGACGCCGAAGAACAGAACGCGGTGCTGGTACTCACGGGGGACCTTGAAGTATCCGAAGATCAGCGCGAAGACGAAGAGGTTGTCCACCGACAAACTCTTCTCCAACAACCAGGCCGTCGTGTATTCGACGCCTGCCGTGGTACCGAGAGTGGCGAACACGACGCCACCGAAAATGAGAGCGACGCCGACCCAAAGCGCACTCCACCAGGCTGCTTCCCGGAAGCCGATGATGTGTGCGCCGCGGTGGGCAAGTAGGTCGATGGCCAACAGAATGACGACAACGGCTGCGAAAGCCGCCCACGCCCATACGGGGACGTTCATCGGCGAGTGTCCTTACTGGTGAATCGAGATCCGAGGCTCTTCAACTTGGCCTGGTTCTCGGGTTTGGTGGCGAAAGCGCGCCCTTGCGCAATGAGCTTCTTACCCTGAGGGCTACGGGCGAACACCTGCAGTTTCTGAATCAGTGATGCCATGAAACGGTGCTCCTTGTCGATAGAAGGTTCTCGGCGGCCGCTTGCGACCGCGACTCCTCAAGTGTGCCTGTATCGATTGCGGCAGTCATCGTCCGAACGCGGACATGTTTGACCGATTTCGGTTGCCGTATCCCGGCAACAAGAGGCGCTGACTCGGCTCAAACGTGACCCGGAGCTCAGCTCTCCGTCGGCCACCCGAGCAATCTGGCGCCGTACACGGCCGTCTGCAGGGTGAATCGTTCGGCCGGATCGCCGACGTCGTGGCCGGTCAGATCGGCCACTCGGGCCAGACGGTAGGTCACGGCGCGAACGGACAAATGCATCGCCCGGGCTGTCGAGGCAGAATTTCCGCCTGTTCCGAAGAAGGTGAACAACGTGTCGAGCAAGGGGCCTGCGCCGCCACGTGCAGTCAGCAAAGGAGTCAGAACCGTGTGCACCAGATCCGTGATCGCGGCCTTGTCGTCCAACAGCACCCGGTACACCAGCAGGTCACGTGCATCCACCACCACAGTGCCCAGGCCCAGCTTCGCGCCGAGGTCGAGCGAATCGACTGCTTCACGATACGACGACACGACACCGGCCACGCTGGGTCCCGTCCGCCCCACTCCGATCCGCCGGGTCCACGTCCCCGAGACATCGACTCTCTCGGTGGCCTCGCGAACACGGTCGACGACGTACTCCACCGCTGCGTGATCCGGGGCAGCGAACACCACGACAAGGCGGCCTTCCTTGCTCGCGACGAGAACCTCCGAGTCCGCTTTGCTTCCTTCCACCGCGCGTTCCACCTCGGTGATGACCCGGCCACCGTCGGTGAACGGCGTACTGGCCGCGACGACCACGACCGCATGAGGCCCGGTCAGATCCAGGCCGAACGTCTCCGCCCTGCCCATCACTCCCGCGATGTCCGCGCTACCGGACAGCAGATCGTCGACGAATTCACGCCGGGCCGACTCCTCCGCACGCACCAGCACTCGCCTGGCGAGTTGGAACCCTTCGGCGAGCTCGGCGACCGCATCGTCGACGGCGTGCAGCATCACCTCACCGGCCGTCACGACGGCCTGTGGGTCTCGGTCGGCGTCGACGATCGCAGGAAGCTCCCGCCACAGGCGCCAGGCGGAGGACAGGTACAGATCGAGCAGTGCCCGGAGGGCGACGCCCTGCCGCGCCGCGGTGTCCCCGTGGGTGCGCAGAGTCCGCAGCTGTCGACGCGACAACGTGCGACCCTCGGACACCGCAGAGGTCAGGACCTCCAGAAAATCCCCGAGCAACTCCGTGGACAGCCCGCCGGCATCCTCGGCCGCGAGGTCGGCGACGCTGCGTCGTCGGTCTTGGCTCGTCGGGATCGCGCGATCGTGTGCCACCTGGTCATCGTATTGGTCGAGGTGGCAACGCAGCCCGCGCCGACCGTCCGGGTGATCCGATCACGCGTTCGCCGCGAGGACCGACAACAACTCGTAGGCGACGTGGGCAGCGGCGATTCCGGTGATCTCGGCGTGGTCGTATGCGGGTGCCACCTCGACGATGTCCGCACCGACCACGTCTACTCCGACCAGTCCGCGCAGGGTGTTCAGCAACTCGCGCGACGTGAGCCCGCCCGCCTCCGGTGTCCCCGTCCCCGGCGCGTGTGCAGGATCGAGCACGTCGATGTCCACGGACACGTAGACCGGGCCGGTGTCCAGGCGAGCACGCATGCGTTCGACGATGCTCGCGACGCCGTCGGTTTCGTAGTCGTCGGACCGAACGACCTGGAAACCGAGGATGCGGTCGTTCTCCAGATCCTGCTCGCTGTAGAGCGGCCCTCGGATCCCGATGTGCTGTGAGCGCTCGAGGTCGATCAAGCCTTCCTCGCTGGCCCGACGGAACGGGGTCCCATGCGTGAACGGCGCCCCGAAATACGTGTCCCATGTGTCGAGGTGCGCGTCGAAATGCAGCACCGCCAACGGACCGTGGTCACGCGCGAGCGAACGCAGGATCGGCAGCGCGATCGTGTGGTCACCGCCGATCGTCAGCACCGACGAACCGTCCTGTCGCAGTCCGGTCACCGCGGACTCGACGGTGGCAAGGGCTTCGGTGATGTCGAACGGATTGACCCCGATGTCACCGAAATCCGCGACCTGACGATCTGCGAACGGGGAGACCTTCAACGCGGGGTTGTAGGGACGAAGCAACTTCGAGGATGCTCGGATGTGACCGGGACCGAACCGAGCGCCCGGCCGATAACTGACGCCGGAATCGAACGGCACACCGAGAATCGTGACGTCGGCACGCGACACCTCGTCGAGCCGCGGTAACCGCGCGAACGTCGTCGGCTCGGCATACCGGGGCACCACGGTTGCGTCGACCGGACCGATGGGACCGACAGGTGGTCGTTCGGGGCTCATGACGCTGACGATGCCAGACTTCGGATCGTCCCACCGGATGTTTCCCGGGGACGCCGGACTTCCGTACGCTCTCGGGCAGGACGACAGCACCTCGGGGAGGAGAATTCATGAGCAAGACCGCCCTGCGTGCCTCGCTCTATCAAGGCCCCGAGTTCTCGGGTGACGTCGAAGCGAACCTCGCCGCCGTCGGCCGGGCAGCGGACAGTGCGTCACGTGCAGGGGCCGACATCCTCGTCACGCCCGAGATGTCGATCAGCGGATACGACATCGGGGAGCTCGTCGCGGCCCGGGCCGAACCTGCCGACGGCCCGATCTTCGACGCCGTCGCCCGCATCACGTCCGAGACGGGCGTGGCCGTCGTCTACGGATATCCCGAACGAGACGGATCCGTCGTGTACAACTCCGTTCAGGTGGTCGGCGCCGACGGTTCGCTCGTGGCGCGCTACCGCAAGACCCATCTCTTCGGGGAACTGGACCGCGGCCACTTCGTCCCCGGTGATCGACTCGTCGCGCAGTTCGACCTGGACGGAGTGAGGTGCGGTCTGCTGATCTGCTACGACGTCGAGTTCCCGGAAGCCGTTCGAGCACATGCCGATTCCGGCACCGAATTCCTGATCGTGCCGACGGGGCTCATGACGCCGTTCGACGTCGTCGCCACCCACGTCGTCCCCGCGCGGGCGTACGAGAGTCAGATGTTCCTGGCCTACGTGAACCGATGCGGCCGCGAAAGCGAGCTGCAGTACTGCGGCCTGACGTGTGCCATCGCTCCCGACGGGAGCGAACTCGCTCGCGCGGGCCGCGGCGAGGAGTCCCTGGTGGTCGACATCGATACGGAGATGCTCGCCCGGTCCCGGTCGATCAACACTCATCTTGCCGACCGTCGACCGGACCTGTATCTACATGCCAGAAAGGGAATTTCATGACCACGCCGGTGACGCCGGACAGTACGTCCGCCGACTCGGACGAGCGTCCGTTGACGATGTTCGGTCCCGACTTTCCCTTTGCCTACGACGACTACGTCGCGCATGCGGACGGGCTGGGCGAGGTGCCCGCCTCGGCGCTCGGCAGCGAGGTCGCTGTCATCGGCGGGGGACTGGCCGGAATGGTGGCGGCGTACGAGCTCACCAAGTTGGGTTTGAAACCGGTTGTCTACGAATCGGATCGAATCGGTGGACGCATGCGGTCCATTCCGTTCGACGGCCATCCCGGGGTGGTGGCCGAGATGGGCGCCATGAGATTCCCGCCGTCGTCCACGACGCTGTTCCATTACCTCGACGTGCTCGGACTGCAGACCGAGCCGTTTCCCAACCCACTTGCCGAGGCTACGCCGAGTACGGTCATCGACCTCAAGGGAACCAGTCACTACGCGCAAAGCCTCGACGATCTGCCCGATGTCTTCGGCGAGGTGGCCCGGGCATGGCAGCGCACGCTCGAGGACCACGCGGATCTCGTTCCGCTGCAACGGGCGATCCGCGCTCGCGACACCGGTGAGATCAAGACCTTGTGGAACGAGCTGGTGCAGCGCTTCGACGACCAGACGTTCTACGGATTCCTCGCGTCCTCCGAACACTTCAGGTCCTTCGAGTTGCGAGAAGTGTTCGGGCAAGTCGGTTTCGGGACAGGTGGCTGGGACACCGACTACCCCAATTCCATTCTCGAGATACTGAGAGTCGTGGTCACCGCTGCCGACGATCACCACCGAGGCATCGTCGGTGGATCGCAACAACTTCCGGTCGGTCTGTGGCGCGCGTCGACGACGTCCGATCACTGGCCGGACGGGACGTCGGTGGAGTCGCTCAACAACGGCAGCACCTCACCGCGCGTGGTGCGGTTACGCCGCACGGGGTCTGAAATAGTCGTCGGTGACGCGGACGGCGGCGAGCGCACCTATCCCGCTGCCATCGTGACCGCACAGAGCTGGATGTTGCTGTCCACCATCGAATGCGACGACGACCTGCTACCGATCGACCACTGGACCGCGATCGAACGCACCCACTACATGGGGTCGACCAAGGTGTTCGTGCTCGTCGACCGACCGTTCTGGAAGGACAAGGACCCGAACACCGGGCGCGACGTCGTCAGCATGACGCTGACCGACCGGATGAGCCGAGGTACGTACCTGCTCGATCAAGGAGAGGGAAAGCCCGGTCTGATCTGCCTGTCCTACACCTGGTCCGACGACTCCCTCAAGCTACTGGCGCTCGGCCCGACCGAACGAATGAACCTCGTGCTCAGATCGTTGGAAGGGATCTACCCGGGGGTCGACTTCCGCTCCCACATCGTCGGCGAACCGGTGACCGTGTCGTGGGAAACCGAACGCGACTTCCTGGGTGCGTTCAAAGCGAACCTCCCCGGTCACTACCGATACCAGGAGCGCTTGTTCGGTCATTTCGTGCAGGACTCCTTCGACGAGCGCCATCGCGGACTGTTCCTCGCCGGCGACGACATCTCGTGGACGGCAGGCTGGGCGGAAGGCGCGATCCAAACGGCCCTCAACGCGGTGTGGGGCGTCGTGCACCATCTCGGCGGATCTTCCCGCGCGACCAATCCCGGACCAGGCGACGTCTTCGAACAGCTTGCCCCGCTTCGGCTCGGTGACCACTGAGGTTGCGCGTTCGGCGCTACCTGACTGTGCCCGTGATGAGCTACGGTCGAGGTCGGTCGGCGTCGCGTCGGGGGCGGCGCCGATTCCGACTGTCCGGGCTCTCGGCGTCCCGGCTGCGTACGCCCGCAGTAGGTTCGAGGCCGGAAGCCCGCTCGAGCAGCGGCTTGGTCCGGTAGGGGATGAGCTCGCTCATCGCGATCGACATGTTGGTGCGTTCCACGCCCGGGATCTTCAGGATCAGACCCGCCACCCGGTAGAGGTCGTCGGCGTCGACGGCCGCGATTCGGATGTGCATGTCGGAGGCACCGGAGAGTCCGAACACCTCGAGCACCTCCGGAATGGTTCCCAGATGGTCGGTGACTTCTGCGAGTCGATGCTGATCGACCCTCGTGGTGACGAAGGCCTGCAAGGCGTAGCCGAGACTGCGCGGCCGAACTCGGTGATCGATGGGCGTCAGGGCCTCCTTGTCCTCCCACCGAGTGAGTCGAGCTTGCACGGTGTTGCGAGAAAGACCGAGATCTCCGGCGAGTTCGACGCCGGTAGCACGCGGTTTCGCGCACAGGGCGAGCAAGAGGCGGGCGTCGGTGCGGTCGAAATCGGTCATGGATTCACGGTAGTGGCGACGACCGTTCCGTGCGTGCGAAGGCGCCCCGGCAGATCGCGGATCATCGCCTCGTGGCTAGTGTGCGTTCATGGCCAGTATCGAATCGACCGACCAGTTCCGACTGTCTGGAGCGTGGAACTTCCGCGATGTCGGGGGCGCTCGGACGGCCGACGGTCGCGAGGTTCGGCGAGGCCGGTTGTTTCGATCCTCCGAGCTGAGCCGGCTGGATTGCGAGGGCGAGAACATGCTCGTCCGTACCGGAGTGCGCCACGTGGTGGATCTTCGTGGGCAGTCCGAGATCGACCGCGCCGGTCGTGATCGCGTGCCGTCCTCGGTCCGGGTGCACAGCACTCCGTACGAGATCCACAAGGGTGAACGCGCCCCGCACGAGCTCGGCAACGTCGTCGACGCCGATGCGCAGTTGCAGTACATGATGCGCGCCTACACGTCGTTTCCCTCGCTCGCCGGGGCGAAGGTGGCCATCCGTCGCGTCGTCGACGCGGTCTCGGACGGCAGTGGTGGCGTTCTCGTGCACTGCGCTGCGGGCAAGGATCGCGCCGGATGGACGATAGCGACGGTCCTGCGCGCAGCGGGGGTGCTCGAACAGGACATCCTGACCGACTACCTGGCCAGCAATGCGGCAATCGCTCCGCTGCGCGCGCACCTGTCCGACATCTGGTCGGACGGTGACGGGCAGGGCCGCGAGAGCACGAGCGATGGCAGCTCGGTGTTTCTGTCCAATGCCGTCCTCGGTGTCACCGAGGAGTACTACCGACACGGGCTGAGCGTCGTCGACGAGCTCTACGGATCGTTCGACGGATATCTGAGCGAGCTCGGAATAGGCGTCGACCAGGTCGAACGGTTGAAATCTTCACTGCTCGTCCCGACGGACTGAATCGGACACGTACCCTGTCCAGCATGCGTACTGGACAAACGGCGCCGGATTTTCGGCTACCGGATCACGAGGGGAATGTGCGGTCCCTCGGTGAGTTGCTGGCCAGGGGCCCGGTGGTGCTGTTCTTCTATCCTGCGGCGTCCAGTCCGGTCTGCACGGCCGAGGCCTGCCACTTCCGGGATCTGGGCCGGTCGTTCGAGGCCCTGGGGGCTCAACGAGTCGGGATCAGCACCGACACCACCGACAAACAGTCGCACTTCGCGTTGCAGCGTTCCTTCGACTATCCGCTGCTCGCCGACTCGGACGCCTCGGTGGCGGGCCAGTTCGGAGTCAGGCGTGGCGGGTGGCTCATGCGCCGCCGACGCCGGCAGGAAATTTCCAACCGTTCGTCTCACGCTGCGAAGCGTGGAATCCTCCGTCAGCTTCTGTCGGTGAAGCGAACGACGTTCGTCATCGATCGCGACAGGGTGGTGCGGCTGGTGGTGACGAGCGAGCGTGCTCACGTGCACGCGGACAAGGCGTTGGACTACCTACGCTATCTGGCCTGACCCGGCTTCTCCGCTGAACAGAGGCGTGTACACGGCGGGCTTGCTGTTCTCGGACGTGGATTCGGCGGCAGTCTTGTCAGCGTGGCTGAAAAGAGCCTCGATCTTGATATTCGGTTCCATCTTATGAAGCATGCCCCCGTTCGAGGGAAAACGCCACCTGGACGCGCTGAGCAGCACGCGAGAAAAATATTGACCGCCAACGTTTTTGGAAAGCGACGTCGAGGGGTGGGAGACTGGGCGTCGTGCCCGATCTCGAAACTGTCCTGTCCGGACTCCGTCGCCGCCCCGACGCGGAGGCCGTCAACCTCTTTGCCGTCGACGCCGCGGACCGGCTTCTGCTCGACACGGTAGGCGAATCGGTTTCGGACGTGGCCGCCCGACGGATCACGGTGATCGGTGATCGCTACGGCGCGCTCACGCTCGGACTGCAGGTGCAGTACGGCGTGACCGGCATTCGCGTCCACCAGGATTCGTACACGGGCGAACTCGCACTCGATCGCAATGCGACCTCGGCGGGCATGTCCGGGGCGCACACTCACCACGCGTTGGACCAGTCGTTGCTCAGCGGCGCGGACCTGGTGCTGATGCAGTTGCCGCGCAGCCTCGCAGAACTGACCGAGATCGCCGAGGCGATCGCCGCCCACGCCGATCCGGGGGTGGTCGTGCTCGCGGGTGGCCGGGACAAGCACATGGCGCCGGCGATGAACGCCGTGCTCCGATCGTCCTTCGAGACGGTCACCGCGGGCCGGGGCAGACAGAAAGCTCGCGTCCTGACGGCGTCGAAACCCGTCCCTTCCGAGACTCGAAGTTATCCCGTGACCGCGGTGCTCGACGACCTCGATCTCACCGTCGTCGCGCACGGTGCGGTGTTCGCCGGGGCGAAGCTCGACGTCGGAACCCGGTTCCTGACCGAATTCACGGACCGGATGTTGCCCGGTGCCCGTCAGATCGTCGACCTCGGCTGCGGAACCGGGATACTCGCCTGCCTGCTGGCCCGTGCGCGGAGCGAGGCTCGGGTCCACGCAAGCGACAGATCCGCCGCGGCCGTGGCGTCGGCGACTGCGACCGCGAGGGCGAACGGTCTGGACATCGACGTCGTGCGGGACGACGCACTCTCCACGTTCCCCGACTCCTCCGTCGATCTGATCGTGTGCAACCCGCCGTTCCACGAAGGGGCGTCCCTGCACACCGGCAGCGCCCAGAAGTTGTTCGAGGCAGCAGGGCGGGTGTTACGTCCGAACGGCGAGATGTGGACCGTCTACAACACTCACCTCAACTACCGGCGTGCACTGGCCGACGCGGTGGGACCGACCGCGGTGGCGGGGAAGAACGCAAAATTCACCGTCACCCGGTCGGTCGTCTGACCAGCTCGTCTACTCGACCGGGCCGCCGTCTTCCGGCGTGCCGTCGATCTGGCCGCGATCGCGGCCCCGGTCCTCGACGAGTGTCCCCTCCACGATCTCGGCCTGACGCTGGCCGTCCGCGTAATCGATGTCCGGGTCCTCGTCCGAACCGACGATCTCGTGGTCCACGATCTCCTCGGTCAGCTCGTCGTCCGGAGTTTCCGCCACCGACCGTTCCTCGTCCTCGAGCGCGGTGTCGGGCTCTTCCTCGCTCAGCTTCTCGTCCAGGCTCTCACCTTCGAGCGCTTCGTTCGGCGTCGTTCCGAACCGGTCGGCCTCGCTGTAATGGTCCGGTGCATCGACGATGTCGTCGCCGTCGTCGTTGCGCACCTCGTCCGAGTCGAGGCTTTCGCTCTGGTCCAAAGTGTCGCCTGGTCCGTCTTCGATACTCATGTGATCCATAGTGCCCGCCGAGGCGCCGCGGGAAACTGCCGGTGTCTGCGCGGTTCGTCACGAAGGAAGGTAGAGTCCGAATTGTCGGAAGTCGTGTGGTCCGACTGGGAACTTTTGTCCGTATGTGGGAGTTTTACGTACAGCTGCCGGTTCACTACCGGTTGTCGGGCTCGGCGCGACGCGACGGGCTCGAACTCGAAGAAGGATTCACCCTTCAGAAAGGACGCGACACGGTGCGCACCTCCAGCAACCCGGTGTTCCGCAACCTGCCCAAGCAAGAGGGCGGCGGATACGCCACGTTCGGCTCTGCGACGGCAGGTGCCTCGCAGGCTGCTCAGCAGTTCGGTCAGCCGCAGGCCTACGGCGATCCCTACCAGACAGGCCCCACGTCGCGGGCGATGACGATCGACGACGTCGTGACCAAGACGGGCATCACGCTCGGTGTGCTCGCGCTCACTGCGATCGTCTCGTTCATCCTCGTCGACGGTAACCCCGGCCTCGCAGCTCCCTTCGTCATCGGTGGCGGTCTGGTCGGTCTCGGCCTGGTCCTGTTCGCGACGTTCGGCCGCAAGATGGACAGCAAGGCAGTCGTGCTTGCCTACGCGGTCGCCGAAGGCATCTTCCTCGGTGCTCTGTCGTTCCTGTTCACGTTCCCGATCCAGGGTGCGTCGGCCGGAACGCTGATCTCGCAGGCCGTGCTCGGTACGTTCGGTGTGTTCTTCGGAATGCTCGTCGTCTACAAGACCGGTGCCATCCGCGTCACCCCGCGCCTGACCCGCATGATCGTCGGTGCACTCATCGGCGTCGTCGTGCTGGCGCTCGGTAACCTCGTCGCCAGCTTCTTCATGGACGGCGGCCTCGGCCTCCGCGACGGCGGACCCATCGCCATCATCTTCAGCCTCGTCTGCATCGGCATCGCCGCGTTCAGCTTCCTGCTGGACTTCGATCAGGCGGACCAGCTCATCCGCGCGCAGGCGCCGGAAAAGGCTGCCTGGGGTGTGGCCCTCGGCCTGACCATCACGCTGGTGTGGCTGTACGTCGAGATCCTGCGACTGCTCAGCTACTTCAACAACGACTAATTCGAGAAGGGCTTTCGAATCTGAAAGCCTGGAGAAGGCCCCTGGCCTGCGCTTTCGAGCGCGGGGTAGGGGCTTTGTCATGTTTCAGGCAGTACCGATGACACGCTTTGACACAACTGCGCCGTAACTCTCAGCAGCCGCCGTCAGTGCGTCGTTCTGCGAGTGCAGGTACACGCGAGCTGTCACGTCAACCGATGCATGTCCGAGCCACGCTGATATGACGGCAAGGGGTACCCCCTGCAGGTGCATCAGTGTTCCGCAGGTGTGGCGGGCATCATGCAAGCGGATACGTCGGACGCCCGATCTCTTGCACGCAGCGATCCACCAAAATGTGAGGTTCGCCGGCGCGACGCTATTACCCGCCTCATCGACGACGACGTGTGTCCCGGGGCCGTACGCCTCGCCGAGCGCGAGCCGTTCCGTTGCCTGACGACGCTTCGCCGCGCGCAATGCGTCAGCAAGGCCTGCGGTCAGCGGAAGTGTGCGTGACGACCGACGGGACTTCGGTGCGCTGTCGTGCGTGACCGCTCCAGTTGTGACGCGATTGTGACGAATGGTCAGCTTTCCGCCTTCGAGATCGACGTCCGCCCATTCGAGGCCAGCCACTTCACCGCGGCGTAGGCCCGACAGAGCTAGGTGCCATGCGTGCTCGAGACGGTCGGGCTCCACGGCTGCGAGAAGGCGCTGGACTTCGTCGGGGGTGTAGGTCTCCATGTCCTTTGTTTCGACGGGCAGTCGGTCGACGAGCGCGGCAACGTTTCGAACCACGTTGCCCTGTTGCTGCTCGGACTCGAGAACCTGCCCGAAGACCCGGAGTGCCATGTTCACCGATCGAGCTGACCATGGCTTGCGGGGCTTTCCCTTGCCCTTCACGAGACCGCCTTCGACGAGTTGGTCCACCACTACGTCGAGGTCCGCTTTGCTTACTTTCTGGATGGGCATCTGTCCGAGTTCACCCTGGATCGGTGCGAGCGCGTGAGTGTAGCCGTACAGCGTTGTCGCTCGGACACCCCGCTTGCCCTTCAGCCACTCAGTGCACGCCGCGTCCACGGTTCGGACGTTCTTGCCTACAAACACACCGGCGGCCGCACTGCCGGTAATCGTCGCGAGCGCCGTGCGCGCCTCGGACTCCTTCTCGAACCGACGCTTGACCCAACGACGCTTGCCCGTGGTGTCAGCGACTGCAACACGTAGCTCGTAGCGAACAGTCTTGCCGTCGCTCAGCGTGACCTTGGAGATCTGGGGCGGCAACTGCTTCCTAGCCATATCGATGGTCCTCGTCGTTGACTACCATTCCCAAACTCTTCAAGTCGTACAAGACACCGTCGATGTCCGCCATCACCTTCGTAAGTCGTTGGCCGATCGCGTCACGAGCTTTGACTGCCTGTTCAGAATCCCCCGCGAGGCTCGGGTGCCGTAGTCGAATAAAAGCTTGCGCAGCCTCTTGCTCTAACGTGCCCAGCTCATCCAGGATCTGCACACGCAAGACCGCCTCGTCGTACTCACGATTCTCATCCAGCTTCCTGCGGTTCTCGGACAGCTCGTCGGGTGACGAACGCTGAGCAATCTCAAGCAATTTCTGATCGTGTGCGTCGAGATGCATCTTCCCTCTGCCGACGAACCAGTCCAGCGCCACCGTCTCTCTGACCACCGAATGAGGTAGGTACTCGACACGTCCATCGGGGATGTGTGGGTAGAGGAGTTGTACGGGCGCGATACGGAGCGCTCTGGCGAGAACAATTAGCTCTGAAACCTCCAGCTTGCCCTGCCGGCTGTTGTTCTCAATCTTTGAAATCGCCACCCGCGTAACAGGAAAACCAAGCTCTGAACATCGCCTCGCCAGGGTAGCCGCGGTGATGCCGCGAACATCCTGTCTCCAATATCGCAGCCCGGCAGCGGCGTTGGCTGAGATTTCCATCTGCCAGCGCCTGGCGTCTTCGTCAATGTTCGGCATTGCGACATCTTCGCACATGTTCTGTTGCATTCGTGCGGCGTCGTGCTACGGTTTCGTTATCGAGACTCAAACTACTCGATGAGTCGCATAACGGAAACGCAGGAGAGTGAAAGATGGCGAAGCTGAATGGAATTGAGACCGTTTTCGAAAGGACCAATCTCGGACGTACGGCGATCTACGCCTTCATTGCGTCGGGCGAACTGCGCTCCGTCAAGGTCGGTCGCCGGCGCCTGTTCACCGACGACGCAATCGACGAGTTCATCAACCGTCTCGAGTCCGCGGGTGCGCAGTCCGGCGTCGCCTGAAATGCAAGACATCAACACCCGCGCGCAACAAAAAGCCCCCGGCCAGATTCGCGGTGTTACCAGCACCGCGGGCCGAGGGCATCGATCCCACCCGTATCAGAAAGCAGGAACTTCGATGACCAAGAGACTACAGCCCCACACCGACATCGTGAACCTCGACCCCAAGCTCACCGAGGACGAGGAGTTCGCGCAGCACATGGCGGAGTCCTACCCCCACGTAGCGGAGGGCTCCGCCCACTGGACCTGGCAACGCCACATCTTCGACCAGTCCGGTTGGTGCGAGAAGGAGAACATCCAGCCGGAGCTGTACGGTCACATCTCGGACGCCCCGTACTGGGCCCGAGCCTACGACGGATTTGTTCCGAACCGCACACCTTCGCAGTCCGGGTGGGAGTCCAGCGAAGCCGAGATGCGACTGCGCCGCGAACCCGGCAAGTGGAACGACGACGGCCTCACCCTCGCCCGACTGAGGCTGCACATCCGCCAGAGCGTATCGAGCCGCGAACCGTTCCTGGTTCTGAACATGACGAGCCTGGACGTCGAGACGAAAGACAAGCTGACCAAATATCGGCTTACGCAATTGACCCTCGATGAGGCAATCGAACTCGCGCACTTGCTCTTGTTGACCGTGGACGTCGCCCGTGGACCCGCCGACGAGAAGACGGTGGTCTGAGCCGTGGCGCACATCGACTGGCACTCCGACGAAGAGACCGTCTCTGCTCACTACAGCGCGGTCATCAAGAGCGTCGTCGCCCGCCTCGGCTACGACTGCTCGATCACCTTCAAAGACGTCGACGAAGTCAAAGCACTGATCGATCAACTCGGCATGGCAGTTGCAGCCTACGACGAACACCAAGGCCGCGAACTACTGCGTATCGAAGACGAGATCCGCAGTGCCGCAACCATTCGAGAGGAACTTTAGATATGACTGACACACCCAGCCACGCCATGATCGTTGGCGACGACGGCATTCCGACCGGCGTAGTCGACTTCACCCAGATTCAGTCCGAAGCGACGATCCTGATGTACACCTACGCCGCAGCAGCCGGCAACGATGAAGACATCGACGCAGTTGCACTCGATCTCATGCGCAACAACAGCGTCGATTCAGTCGGGTACATCAACGCCGCCGCCCTTTCCCTCATGGTCCGCTGCGTTGTCGCTCCGATGCTCGAAACCATCGATACCCTGGCGCCGGCGCTCGACTTCCGGGCCAAGCTCGCTGAGTCCAGGGATAACGCAATCGAGACCCTGCGGTGAGCGCCTACACCAAGGACATCGATGGCGAACCGATGATCTCGACCGCAGGTATGGCCCTGTTGTTCGGCGTCTCCGAGGAGCTCTGCAGGGCAGAACTCAAACGCCAGTCCGACAACGGCTGCGAAGGCTTCATCCCACCTGGCGAATGGATCCGCAACGGTAAACGCAGAGCCGCTGAGTACCGTGCCGAAACTGGACGGAACGACGCCGAGGGTGCGCTGGGCTACTGGTCCGAACGCGAGGGGAAAGTGTCATGACACCCGTAGAAGCGTTTCTCGCACTGGCTCTGATCGCGCAATCGATCTGCTGGATCGCAACGGACTTCCGGCGCTTCACCGGATAAACATTCTCATCGGCAACCGCCGCACGAGATCCCTTCTAGAGAACGACCTTTAGGTCATATGCCAGGCAACGCAATGACCAGCGGAGGGGCCGGACAAACCCAACCAGAGGACCCGGCCCCTCCACCACCATCACCGAAAGGCGGACACCTAACAATGGTATCCGAGTCCGATCGAATTCAGCAGTCCGCAGACAACGCGCGCAGTGAACTGTTCACACAGGGAATTCTCTACGTTGAGAACCTCCCTGTTGGGTACACCTTCACCGCAGCAGACGTTTTCGAGTTCATTCCCGGTTTTGCCGACGACCATCCGTCTCGCCACGGAGCCCTCATCCGGGCGCTACAACACAAGCAGCTGATCGAGTTCTCCCACTACGGCCCTGCGCGTAGACCGAGCAACTGGGATGCGCCATCTCGGCATTGGCGTCGCACCGAGGTCAAGCGGGCGGGTGACGCCGCATGATCGCTTACCAACGAGTCGTCGACGCCCTCCGCAGCTACGGCTGCGAGGTGCACGAAAGCGGGAACGGCAAGGCCGCAGCACAAGCGCCCGGCCATTCCGCCGCAGACAGGTCCGTCGTCATCACTGCCATCGAGGGCAGTGTGCTGGTCTGCTCCCATTCGGATCCCACTGATGACGTGCTTGCCACCCTCGGCATGACCAAGGCCGACCTTTTCGACAACCCGAAAGGCGAGACGTACAAGTACGCGGGTGGCCGCCGGGTACACCGTTCACCCGACAAGAAATTCAGGCAGAGCGGCAACGTCAAGGACACCGCCCTGTTCCACGTCGAGAAGCTCGCCGACCACCCGATCGGGTTGCCGGTGTACGTCGTAGAGGGAGAGAAGGACGTGCTCGCACTCGAAGCCGTCGGCGCCGCTGCCGTCTCGCCCGCCATGGGCACTGGCAAGGCAGCGATGTTCGATTGGACGCCGCTACGCGGACACACCGTCATCATCATCGCCGACCGAGACGAGAACCCGGAAACGCTCGAGCGCGCGCGTAAGCACGCCGTCGACGTGCTCCATCTGCTCGAACCAATTGCCAGCGAGGCCGTTGTCGTCGAGACCCGTTTCGGGAAGGATGCCGCAGATCACGTTGCGGGCGGGCGAACCCTGCAGGAATTCGAACCGGTCGAGATTCCAGGCGAGACTTACGGCGCTCGTCGATTGCGCATCACCCGAGGCTCCGACGTCAAGACACGACGGGTTCAGTGGATCATGCCGGACTGGATTCCCGCCGGATCGCTGACGTTGCTCGCCGGCCGAGAAGGCCTCGGCAAGTCGACGATCGCCGCTTCGATCTGCGCATCGATCACACAAGGCATGACCGAGGGCGAACTGAAGGGCACCCCACGCAACGTCCTCTACATCCACACCGAGGATGCACGCGAGTTCACCGTCGCACCACGACTACGGGCCGCGGGTGCAGACATGGACCGCGTGCTCTTCGTGGACGTACAGACGGACACCACGGACGAGGGCACGCTGATCCTGCCGCTCGACACGTTGGCGCTAGAAAAGGTCATCATCAAGCACGACGTCGCGTTCGTCGTCCTCGACGCCGCTACCTCGAGCATGTCCTCGGAGCTGTCCGGCAAGGACGACCGAGCTGTCCGCCAGTACCTCGAACCACTCTCACAGCTCGCAGGACGTCGCGACTGCGTGATCTTCGGGCTCTGCCACTTCGGTAAGCGCGATGGCGCCGACACCGGAAAGCTCATCCTCGGTTCTATCGCGTGGAGCCAGGTAGCCCGATCGGTACTCTCGGTAGCACTCGACGACGACAGCGGGCATCTCGTCGTGACGAACACCAAGGGCAACCTCGCGCCACGGACACGCTCAATGGAGGCGCACATCAAATCAGTGCCCGTGCCGACCGACGACGGTGACGCCGAAGTCGGAGTGATCGAGTGGTTGGGCGAATCAACCCGGGACGCCAGGGAGCTGCTGAGCGGACCCGACGACTCGGACAGTGACGATCGAACCGAGGCCGAGAATTGGCTTGCGGACTACCTCACCGAAACGGGCCGACCGACAGCGAAACAAGTGAAGGCTGAAGCCCGGAAGCAAGGTATCTCAGAGCCGACTGTCAAGCGGGCAGCGAAGAAACTCGGCGTGGTTTACGGGTACGAGGGTTTCCCTCGGACGTCGATCTGGTCCCTTCCAGATCCGAAATCGCAGTCGGCTCACCATTCATCCCTAACCGTTACACGTGAGCCAACTGAGCCAACTGAGCCAACTGGACTTGACCAGGGGAAACACCGTGAGCCGACTGGAGCCGAACTGCAGTCGGCTCACGCTCCCGTGAATGAGCCGACTGTTGATCCAACTGCGCCGCCCACTGTGCGTACTCCTGGACGCACACCAGACCAATGGCTGCGCTCGGGGGATCATCTGTCGGGTGATGCGGCATGACCGCCTCATGGGAGGGGCTCACCGACGCCCTCAGCACCGCGCCCAATTTCCAGGGTGCCGCGTGCGTCGGCCAGTGGAATTTGTTCGACCCACCGGACAGCGACGTTCACGAACACCCTCGGCTGGTCCGTGAACGCCACGACGAAGCGAAGGCACTATGCGCGGCCTGCCCGGTGTTCGGACGTTGCTCGTCCTGGGCCAAATCACTGTCACCCGGTGAAGTCTCCGGGGTGCTCGCCGGGACCACGTACAGGCCTCCGACCCGCTCACTGCCGCCATACAAACGGAGGGCGGTGGCATGACTGCGAAGCATCTCACCGACAGAGAAGTCGAACTAGCAGTGCATGGCAGTGTTGCCTCGGCCCGTGTGCGGATCGAGTTCGGGGAGCAGATTCTCCTCCTCGACTTCGCCGATGCACTCCAGCTCGCCGACGATCTCGTCGACACTGTCGAACGAACCCGAAGAACACGCAATCGACGAAAGAATGGCACCAACCACCATGAGTGAAACCACCCCAGAACCCGAACCTGAGTACTACGAGTTCGTGCTCGACGCGGACGGAAATTTCTCGGCCAGCGTCGACATGAACAAGGCCATGCGAGATGGAATGTTGCTCGCAGGCCACGCCGTCGAAGCCCGGGAAGACATGCAGGCCGTGTTCTCTCTGATGAACAACTCCGCGGCGGATCAGAACCATGCGAGCAACGTGGTGGCCGCATACACCGTCGTTCGACTGACTCACGTCATCGGCACTCTCGTCGGCGCCCTCGAAGCGACCGGCGTTGCACCGTCCGAGGTCAAGAAAATGCTGTACGAGTTCTAAAATCAGCGTTGCAGTGCAACGCATTTCGGACCAACTTCCGATAGAATCGGAAGTGAGCTGATACCGCGCAAGGCGGTTCACTCCCGGGCACACGGACGCAAGGTTTGGACGCCCCATCCGCGCAAGGCGGAAAGCGAAAAACAAACCCAACCAATGCGTTTCGAGTGCTCGGGAGTTTTTATGGCTGGCGGAAGAATCGATATCGAAGTAGGCGCGGATACCTCCCGCGTTGCGGGGGATCTACAGCGCGGCCTCGGCGGCGCTGTGGGGCTCGCTGGGAACTTCGGAAAATTGATGGGTGCCGGGATTCTCGCCGGCGGTGTGGTCGCCGCGTTCGGTGAAGTGGTGAAGGCAGGAAACGACTTCACCAACGAGCTCAACACGATGCAAGCCGTCTCGAGTGCCACAGCTCAGCAGATGTCAGCAGTGTCCGAACGCGCTCGGGAACTCGGCAACGACAACGACCTGTCCGCAACATCCGCCTCCGACGCCGCAGCCGCGATGACCGAACTCGCCAAGGGTGGGTTCACCGTCGAACAGAGCATGGAAGCCGCGCGCGGCACCCTCCAGCTCGCCGCCGCCGCACAGATCGACGCAGCCACCGCAGCCACCATCCAGTCCCAAGCCCTCCAGTCGTTCGGGCTCGACGCCTCCTACGCCGCCACCGCATCCGACGTCCTCGCCAACGCCGCGAACGCATCGTCCGCCGAGATCACCGACATCGCCGCCGGACTACAGCAATCCGGCGCCGTCGCCAATCAGTTCGGTCTGACCATCGAGGACACCGCCTCCACCCTCGGTGTCCTCGCCAACGCAGGCATCGCCGGATCGGACGCCGGAACACTGCTCAAGTCCGCGCTCCTCGCCGTTACCGACCAAGGCAAGCCAGCGCAGGCAGCCATCGAGGAACTCGGACTCACGATCTACAACGCCGAGGGGCAGTTCGTAGGAATGTCCAGCCTCTTCGGGCAGTTGGACGAAGCCGCCGCCAGCATGACCCCCGAGCTCTACCAAGCTGCGACCGCAACCCTATTCGGATCCGACGCAATGCGCCTCGCCGGTGTCGCCGCCGAACAGGGCCAAGCGGGTTACGACGCAATGCACACCGCCATCGAACGACAAGGCGCCGCCGCCGAAGTCGCAGCCGCCAAGACCCAGGGCCTACCCGGCGCGATGGCCGCAGTCGAGAACGCAACCGAGACACTCACCCTCGGCCTCTACGACCTCATCAAGGGCCCGCTAGAAGGCTTCGCGAACGGTGCCGCCGACTTCATCACCACCGCTACCCCGAACGTCATCGACGGCCTGTCCGGAATGGCATCCGCAGCGGCCCCCGTCGCCACCACATTCGGGTCTGTCGTCGGCGCAGTCTCCGAACTGCCCACACCCATCCTCGCCGCCACCGCAGCACTCGTCGCCCTCCGAGTCACCGGCCTCGGCGCGTCACTGACCACAGCCGCGACCGGTGCCACGACAGCCATGCGCGGCTTCGCCGGACAAATGGCCGTCCAACGTGCACTCGCCGCCGGCGCAGGAACCCAGATCGGCACATTCGGTGCCGCGATGGCCACCGTGCAAGCCCGCACCGGTGGTGCAGCAGGGGCCCTGCGCGGCATGAGCGCCGCCCTCGGCGGACCCCTGGTCATCGGACTCGTCGCAGCAGGCGCCGCCGCCTACTCCATCGTCGAAGGATTCCGCACCGCCGCAGAACAGCAAGACCTGCTCGCAGCGTCTGCTACCGGCGCAGCCATCGCCCAACGGGACGTCGCGAAAGCATTCCAGGAATCACAGGGCGCGATGTCGGACACCGTGCTGAGTGCAGTCTCCGCACAGGTCGACCAGTTCCGAACCGAGCAGGACAAGATCGCCGAGACGACCGCTGGATTCGGTCGCATGGTCGCACTCGGATTCCAGGACATCGGCGGCATCTTCACCGGCGACGGCTTCTCCGGACAGCGCGTCCTCGACGAGCAGAACCGTGTCGCCGAGGGCGCCGAGAACATGAAAGCGGCACTCGACCGCACCGGACTATCGACCGAGGAACTCGCCGGCAAGCTCACCGGATCACAGGTGCAGTTCGATACCTTCGCCGCGGTCCTCCGCAACAACGGCGAAGGCGGCGCCGAAGCCGCAGACAAGCTCGCCGGCATGCGCGATCAAATCCTCGAATCGCAGGAGACCGCGAAGAACACCACCACCGGTTTCTTCGACCTCTCCACGGCGATCGGGATCCTCGGCGACGAAGCATCCTCCGCTGACGACCGAGTGAATGCTCTCAAGACTGCACTCGATGTGCTGTCCGGCAAAGAGATTCCGCTGTCGGATGCAGTGCAGGCATACAACGACACCATCCGAGAGATGGGCGCCGTGCAGCCCGCGACCGTCGACCCGACCGCCGGCATCGGTGATGCTCTCGTCGGGCAGAACGGTGCCGTCGATACCCAGCTCGCGAACGGCTCCAAGCTGCGAGACTCCCTCACCGAAATCCGTGACCGCACCATCGAGGTCACGAACGCCACCATCACCGCGGCACTCGCGCAGGGCAAGAGCCTGCCCGAGGCGCAGGAAGCCGCACGACTGGCAATCGCCTCGAACGACACCGCTCTGCTGAACCTCGGCAACAGCTACCGGCTCACGCAGACCCAGATCGAGGCGATGGCAGCAGCAGAAGGTCTACTGCCCGAGCAGATCATCATGCTCGCCAGCCTCTCGGGTTCGGATGACGTGACGCAGCAGTTGGCAGTCATCTCCACCATGCTTCAAGGCGTAGGTCAGCCCGTCGACATCCCCGTCGAACTCCTGGACGACGCAGCCCTGAAGGAGATCCAGGAACTCGGCGGCACTGTCGAACGCGACATCAACGGCAAGCCCGGCATCGTCCGCATCTCCGCGCCGAACCAGGAGGCCCTCGATCGCATCCGCGAAATCGACCTCAACGTACGAGCTCTCCCGGACAAGCGGGTCACTGTCACAGTCGACTACAAAGAGGTCGGTCGTCTCGCCGGGCAGTTCGGTTCCTTCAGCCCCGAGGCTATGCGTGCAGCCGGGTTCAACCCGACAGCGGATTACATTGCGCAGTACGGCAAGGCCGACGGCGGCCCGATCACCGGTGGTGTGCCGGGCAAGGACTCCGTCCCGATTCTCGCGATGCCGGGCGAGCACATGCTCACCACCGACGATGTCGACCGCTTGGGTGGCCAGGCCGGTGTGTACCGATTCCGAGAAGCACTCGCTCAGGGAAAGGTCCGCGGATTTGCAGCTGGCGGCGCGATCGTTGACAGCCTCACCTCCTACGTGGGCCGGTATTTTCCAGCTCTTCAGATGACCTCCGGCTACCGAGACGGTGACCCCGGTTACCACGGTCAGGGTATGGCCGCCGACTTCTCGAATGGCTACGGCAACACCACCGAACAGCTCGGCCTCGCCGTCCGCATGGCAGACACCTTCGGCAGCCAACTCAAAGAACTCATCTACGACGACCCCCGCTTCGGGCGTGAAATCAAGAACGGTGCGACCGTCGACGGCAGCTTCTACGACGGCGCCGGGGATCACACGAACCACGTGCACATCGCGACCGACCATGTCCTCACCGACACCGCAAACACTGCTCCCGTCCTCTCCGAACGCGACCAAATCGCGCAGGCGATCATCGACGAAGGACGCCGCCGAGGCATCACCGACAACGGCATCCTCGCCGCCCTCATGACCGGACTTGCCGAGTCCGATCTACAGAACCTCCCCTACGGAGACAGAGACTCCACCGGCGTCTTCCAACAGCGCGACAACGGCGCCTGGGGCACAGCCGAAGACCGCATGAACCCCACCAGAGCGGCCGGGATGTTCTACGAAAAACTCGCAGGCTTCGACTACGAGACGATGGACCCCGCCGCTGCCGCACAACAAGTGCAGCAGTCCGCCTTCTCGGACGGCTCGAACTACCGCGCCGAAACCGCAGAAGCACAGGCAATCCTCGCTGCAGCCGCCACCCGATCCGCGACGACTTCCAGCACCACCGAATCGGACTGGGAAGAAAAAGACCAGATCGCACTCGACCGCGCCGTAGTCGCCGTCACACAGGCAGAAGAAGCCCGCGACAAGGTCTACGCCGACGAGAAGAAGAGCCAAGCCGACCGCGAGCAGGCAGACCTGAAAGTCAAAGCAGCCAAGCAGAAGGTCGTCGACCTACAGGCCGAGAAAGACAGTGCCGCAACCGGAGTCAAGGACGGACCGGCACCGCAGGCACCCGACCTCGCACGCACCTACACCGACGTCGAGATCGAGCGCATGGAAGCGCAGATGGCCGTCGACGACGCGAACCTCCGCCGCAACGAGGTCTACGCCGATCCTGAAGCAACAGCGAACGACCGCACGAAAGCAGACATCGCGCTCGATCAAGCCCGCAAAAAACTCGACGAGGTCATCAAGAACCCCGGCTCGACGACCACCGCAGGGTCGAGCACCACGGCCGGTAGTTTCTCCATCAAGGATCGATTCAAGGACTTCGGTGCACAGGTCACCGGAATCATCATCGATTCTCTGTTCGAGCAGATGCCGTTCGGGATCGGAGACTCCCGGCTCTGGGATCTACAGATCCCCACCTTCGGACAAGCAACCGAATCCGCGAAGATGACCGAGGGCCAGATCAGCGGCACCCAACCCGCACCGGACTGGGTCGCCTCTATCACCACCGGGATCACGTCGGCACAACAGCAGTGGGACACCGCAACCCGTACGGACTGGCAGTCACAGTTCGCGGACTTCATCAACAGCCAGCGCAAGAATGCGGTCCTCCGAGACAACGGCGGCCGCCTCGAGCACGGGATGATGGCCCTGAACTTGTCGGGCCAGGACGAGTGGGTCACCACAGGGGCACAGCGAGATGCCCAACTTCGCGAAGTTGCGGCACTGCGAGCCAGCAACGCGTCCGCAGCAGGCAGTGCCTCGCTCGACCTGTCCGAGCTCAACGCCCGAGTCGGTGACCTCGCCCGAACGGCGCAACAACCCACAGTGGTGTTCCAGACCGATTCGGTGAATCAGGGCATCCGAGCGTGGCGCAGCGAGATGAACGTGCGATCTCTTTCGTTCAAGAAGCGCCGATGATGCGCACACACGAGAGCTACCTACACGGACTCGCCGGGGTCGAGGTCACCCTCCCCGGCCGAGTCGCCGCCCTCATCGAATCCCGCTGCAACCTCCGTGAACTCCGAGTAGCACTCCGAGGCCAAGACCGCGAAGTCGACGAAGCCCTACTCGCCATCAGCCTCGCAGCACTGCACTGGCGCACTTCCGCAACCGGAAGCCCAACAGCGGCGCAACCGGAAGAGACCCCACGATCACAGTGGTACAGCACAGGAGAAGCAGCCGACATCCTCTACCTCTCCGACCGAGCAGTACGACTGGCCATCACCGAAAAGCGGCTCAACGCAACACGAGTCGGCAAACGGTACCGCATCAACCGAGAAGACCTTGAGCACTTCAAAGCCGCCCGATCCGCAGCCTGACACCAAGGAGACGCACCATGCCGGACTACATCAAGAAGTCACAGGACGCCATCAACACCTACCTCGAACAACTCGACGCCATCCGCGCCGACACCACCCTGTCCAAGAACGGACGCCGCGAACAGATCGCCACCATCTACGACACCGCCCGGACAGCCGTCGACCACGCCGCCGAGAAACACCAGTGGACCAAGAACACCCACCGGCAGAAGCTCGAACGCACAGTGTTCGGGCCACCCACCAAGACACTCACCGGCTCCGACGCCATCTCATGGCGTGACGCCCAAGACCGAGCACAACGACTGCTCCCCTCCTCCTACGCCGACGCCCCCGACAACAGCGTCCTCGAAGCCGAAGCCCTCGCCGTCCTCAACCGTGCACTTCAATCCGGAGATGACCACCTCGCCCGAGCAGTCGTCACCGTCGCATTCGACATGCGCTGGGCCGACGTCGCAGACACCTACGCCCAAGCCAGCCCCGACACCGACACCGTCGTCGAACTCTGGAACGTCGCCACCAACGACGGCCGCGGCATCGACCTCGAATCCTTCAACTTCATGCTCGACCAGCCCGACGAACTCAACACCCCACCCGACCCCGAACCGAGGAACTACGCCGCCGAAGCAGCACACCAGAAACAACTCGGCCGCCAATTCGCCGACGCCCTCACCAACAGCGCCGACGACCTCACCACCACACCCGGCCGACCCTCCGCAGGATTCGGAACACCCGCCGGCGGCACCGGACCATTCACAGCCTGAAAGCGAGAACCAACATGACCACAACACTGCTCACCGGAACCTTCGGCCCGCACATCAAGAACAACAAGTACGACCCCACCACCCTCGACATCACCCTCGACATCGACGGCACACAGACCACCGCCCGACTCGAACACACGATGGACGACACCGACATCGACAAGCTCTGGCTCGGCACCATCTACAAACACCTCGGCAAGCCCATCGACGCCACCCGAAACGGCAACACACTCCACGCATTCGGGCACACCTGGACCATCCACTGACCACACCCCTGGGGGCGCATCCCCAACCGCCCGACCCCACCGTGACCTCGGGTAAGGGCACTCGCAGTCCAGAGCACCTGAAACGATCACCCTTGGAGGGCTGATGGCATCGAAGAAGACCCCAGCCGGCCTCGCAGCGGCTGGAGCGAAGTTGTGGAAGTCGGTGGTCGATGAGTACGAACTCGACGAGCACGAGTCAGCACTGCTCCTGGAGGCTGCTCGTACCGTCGACCAGCTCAATTTGTTGCAGGACGCGGTGACGGCCGAGGGTGTGGTGATTGATTCGCCGCAGGGCGCGAAGGCTCATCCGGCGTTGGTGGAGGCTCGGCAGCAGCGAATCACGTTGGCTCGGATCATCTCGGCGTTGCGCCTGCCGGATGAGGAGACGGGGAAGAAGCCGCAGCAACGGTCGGGCACCCGGAAGTTGTACACGATCAGGCCGGGTGCTTGATGCGCCGACGCAGCAACGACACCGGGCTTTCTGTCGACGGCAACAAAAAGGGTGGTCCGGTGTTTCCGCCGTTCGTGGTCGAGGAGTGGCTGGGCCGCATCGAGCCAGGTAGGCCATTGGACGGGAAGCACGCATTCCTTGCTTACAACCGGGCACGGCTGCGGTGGTGCCGAGAGCACGCGATCGATAGTTACGGTCACCTTCACGGCCACCGGTGAGGCCCCTGGGGGCAGACCCTTGAAACTCCTGCCCCCAGTTGGGCCTCGGGTAAGGCGGATTCTGTCCTGTACGGGTCTGGATGAGTCCGTCAGAGACCGGGGAAACCGCGCGGGAAAGTCGTCTGAGAAATGTCCGGCATCGACGGCATCTCGGGAAGATGGAATTCCCAGGAATGGATGGTGACCGGTGCGCCGTATGGGATGTACAGCTTGGAGATGTCGCCATCTTCGTCTTTGACGGCTAGAAGCACATGGTCTCCGGGCTTCAGTTTCTTCAGTTTTTCGACAAGTCCGTCTGCCTGGGTGTCTGTGACGTTGTGGCGCTCACCGTTGTAGCTGATGTGTGGCATTTCTTGTCCCCTCTCTACTGTCCGGCGACCATGGCGAAGATGAGTCCTCCGACGACGCCGCTGAGGATGTTGCCCATGAAGACACCTATGGCGATGGTGGAGATCTTGACTTCGACCTTGCGGGTGAGGGGTTCGTACTCGGTGGGTACGACTCGGTTCCATTTCTGCTTTTCGGGCTGTTCGGTCATTCGATACTCCTGGGTCGGGTTGTCTGGTCTGCTACAGATACCAGAGACCTCGGACATCGGCCGACTGATTCGTTTACGTGAATGACCCGTGCTGCACGGTCATCAGCACCGTGCATGGTCGCGTTTGAAACGCGGCCCTTTTCGTCGACGCCACCAAGAAGGGGTGCTCACTAGTGAGCGGCCAGGGGTACACGCTAGTCCGTACCCTTTTCACGGTTGACCCTGAAAAGGCGGCGCCACAGCGGCCACACCCGTATCTAAATTAGATACGCGCCTAGATTCAGCCGGCCGGATCTGGGATCTGACCCCTCGGTGACACACGGATGACACAACGTTGTGTCATCCGTTCGTGTTCGCTGCGGTTCGCCTCCGCCTCGGAAGTAGTTTGACCAGCGCTTCCGAATAGAAGCGAACGTGTGCGCCCGACGGTCTGTCATTTCAACAACGACTAGTAGTCACCGCGAAAGGCCCCGCACTCCTCGTGAGTGCGGGGCCTTTCGCGTTCCTGCGGGTGGCTCGAAGGACGCGTCAGCTGAGACGCTCGAGCACCATGGCCATTCCCATGCCGCCGCCGACGCACATGGTCTCCACGCCGAACGTCTTGTCCTGTGTCTTCAGGTTGTTCAGCAAGGTCGTGGTGATGCGCGCGCCGGTCATGCCGAACGGGTGACCGACGGCGATTGCGCCACCGGAGATGTTCAGCTTGTCGTGATCGATGCCGAGATCACGTGCCGAACCGAGGACCTGCACCGCGAACGCCTCGTTGATCTCGAACAGGTCGATGTCGGAGATGGAGAGATTCGCGATCTTCAGCGCCCGCTTGGTGGCCTCGATCGGTCCGAGTCCCATGATCTCGGGGGAGGTTCCGGTGACGCCGGTGGACACGATGCGGGCCAGCGGCGTCAGGCCGAGCGCCTTGGCCTTGGTGTCACTCATGATGACGAGTGCGGCCGCTCCGTCGTTCAGCGGGCACGCGTTGCCTGCCGTGACCGTTCCGTTGGGGCGGAAGACCGGCTTGAGCTCGCTGATCTTCTCGTAGGTCGTGCCCGCACGGGGGCCGTCGTCCTTGGACACGACGGTGCCGTCCGGGAGTGTGACCGGGGTGATCTCGCGCTCGAAGAAGCCGGAGTTGATAGCTTCCTCGGCCCGGTTCTGGCTGCGGACGGCCCAGTGGTCCTGATCCTCGCGGCTGATGCCGGTCAACAGCGAGACGTTCTCGGCGGTCTGACCCATGGCGATGTACGCGTCGGGCAGCTCGCCGCTCTCGCGGGGATCGGTCCAGCTGTCCGCGCCCTCTTCCTGCGCCTTCTTGGTGCGTGCCTCGGCGTCGGCGAACAGCGGGTTGTGACTCTGCGGCAGGGAGTCGGAGCTGCCGTGAATGAAGTTGGAGACGCTCTCGACGCCTGCGGAGATGAACACGTCGCCCTCGCCTGCCTTGATGGCGTGCAAGGCCATACGCGTGGTCTGCAGCGAGGAGGAACAGTAGCGGGTGATGGTGGTGCCGGGAAGCGAGTCGTAGCCGAGCAGGACTGCCACGATGCGAGCGAGGTTGTTGCCCTGCATGCCTCCGGGAAGGCCACATCCCAGAAGGAGGTCGTCGATGTCGGTCGGGTCGAGCTCGGGAACCTTCGCGAGCGCGGCGGCGACCATCTGCACGGTGAGGTCGTCGGGACGGATGTCTTTCAGCGAGCCCTTCATCGCGCGGCCGATGGGTGAACGAGCGGTACTGACGATCACTGCTTCTGGCATGAACTCTCCTAGGGTTGATTACCGTGGATACTAAGTTACCGGCGGGTAGGGCTGGTTGTGCGCCTCCGTTTCGCTTCGTCGGCGACGTAGGAAACTCTCCAACGATGCCGCCGCGCGCGGCACGAAACGGCGGGATTCGGCCGCGGCGGACACGTCGGGGAGCACGGGGAGCGGACCACCGTGCCACTCGCCCAACGCCGCAGCCAGGACAGGAAGCAACTGGCGAGCGGCGAGTTCGTAGCCGGCAGCCGACGGATGGAACCGGTCCGCGGAGAACATCGTGTCCGGGGCTGCGAGAAACTCGGGAGACAGCAAGTCCGCCAACGCCACGGGGTGCCCGCCTGCTTTCAGGGTCGCGTCGGACTGTGCGCGTGCCAGCCGAAGACCCCAGTTTCGGACGACCGTTCGCAGAGGTTGGGGTATCGCGGTCACGACGCCGAGATCGGGGCACGTTCCCACGACGACGACCGTGCCCTTCGCCGTCAAGCGTTCCACTGCGTTGCCCAGTCGCGCGGCCGACGCCGCGATGGAGAACTTCTTGGTGACATCGTTCGCGCCGATCAGAATGACCGCGGCGTCCGGTGGCGGGCCGGCGACGAACATCGCGTCCACCTGGCCCTCCAGGCCTTTCGACGTCGCGCCGCCGATTGCTTTGGTGCTCAGCCGGACCCGCTTCTCGGTTTCGTCGGCGAGCCCACGGGCAACCAGGACTCCCGGTACTTCGTCGGCGACAGTGCAGCCGACGCCCGCGGCAGTCGAGTCGCCGAAGATCATCAGATGAATATCTGCCGAACTCCCGATTCGCCACCGTTCCGGCGTGCGATCACCGGGCCCGTAGACGCCGTCGGCCTCCGGAGGTTTTGCCGTCGAGCGTCCGATCACCCCGCGAGCAGACGTCGCTTGGGCCATCAGATGCTTGTACGCAGCCCACGACGCTGTCCCAGCTGACGAGCCTGCAATCACCGTCGCGGCGCCCGCCTTGGCTGCGCCCTTCCACCGACTCACCGACACGTTCTCTTTCCCACGGTCTGCGCCACACGTCCATCGTAAGCATCCGTTCGCGGTGTCTCGGGGGTACCGAGAAGCGCGTCGGGTGCGATCGAGTCGTTCCGAGGACTCCGCTCCGAGCGCGATCTGGGAAGATGAAGTCATGCGCATCGCTCAGCACGTCACCGAACTCATCGGCAACACCCCGTTGGTCAAGCTCTCCTCTGTTGTCGGCGACAACGCGGGGTCGGTTGTGGCCAAGGTCGAATACCTCAACCCGGGCGGGTCCAGCAAGGACCGCATCGCCATCAAGATGATCGACGCTGCCGAGGCGTCGGGCGAGTTGAAGCCGGGCGGGACCATCGTGGAACCGACCTCGGGCAACACCGGGGTCGGGTTGGCCCTCGTCGCGCAGCAGCGTGGCTACAAGTGCGTCTTCGTGTGCCCGGACAAGGTGGGCGAGGACAAGCGCAACGTGCTGCGCGCCTATGGAGCCGAGGTGGTCGTCTGCCCGACGGCTGTCGCTCCCGAGGACCCCAACAGCTACTACAGCGTGTCCGATCGCCTGGTGCGCGAGATCGACGGTGCGTGGAAGCCCAATCAGTACGCCAACCCGGCAGGCCCGCAGAGCCACTACGAAACCACCGGACCCGAGATCTGGGCCGACACCGACGGCAAGATCACCCACTTCGTCGCGGGCGTCGGAACGGGTGGAACCATCTCCGGAACAGGCAAGTACCTCAAGGAGATCTCCGGCGGCAAGGTCAAGGTCATCGGCGTCGACCCCGAAGGCTCGGTCTACTCGGGTGGCACCGGCCGTCCGTACCTCGTCGAGGGCGTCGGTGAGGACTTCTGGCCGTCGGCCTACGACCCGTCCATTCCCGACGAGATCATCGCCGTGTCCGACGCCGACTCCTTCGACATGACGCGACGCCTCGCACGCGAAGAAGGGCTCCTGGTCGGCGGATCGTGCGGTATGGCTGCCGTCGGTGCCCTGCGTGTCGCCGAGCGTGAAGGCCCCGACGCTCTCGTCGTCGTGTTGCTGCCCGACGGCGGTCGTGGCTACCTCGCGAAGATCTTCAACGACGACTGGATGTCGTCCTACGGCTTCCTTCGCTCGCGCCTGGACGGCAAGACCGACGAGCCGTCGGTGGGCGACGTGCTCCGCGGCAAGTCCGGCGCCCTTCCCGACCTGGTGCACACGCACCCGTCGGAAACCGTGCGTGACGCCATCGAGATCCTGCGCGAGTACGGCGTCTCGCAGATGCCGGTCGTCGGCGCGGAGCCTCCTGTGATGGCGGGCGAGGTCGCGGGCAGTGTCACCGAGCGCGAACTGCTGAGCGCGGTCTTCGAGGGCCGTGCGTCACTGGCGGACCCGGTCGCCAAGCACATGAGCGAGCCGTTCCCCCTCATCGGTGCAGGCGAGAACGTCTCCGACGCCACCAAGGCTCTCGGGGAGACCGACGCCCTGATGGTCGTGGAGGAGGGCAAGCCCGTCGGCGTCATCACCCGACACGACCTGCTCGGATTCCTGTCCAAGGGCGCCTGACCCCCTACGTGAGTGGTTGTGTATGGCGGGCCGTACACAACCACTCACAGCGGAATCAGCGAACCGCGCTGGTGCCGGTGAGTGCCTGCCCCACCACCAACTGGTGTACCTCGGACGTTCCCTCGTACGTGAGGACGGACTCCAGGTTGTTGGCGTGACGAAGCACCGGGTACTCCAGGGTGATGCCGTTGGCACCGAGAATCGTCCGGCACTCGCGGGCGATCGCGATCGCTTCGCGCACGTTGTTGAGCTTGCCGACGGACACCTGCTCTCCCCGCAGCTCGCCCTTGTCCTTTAGTCGGCCGAGGTGCAGCGCGAGCAGTTGACCTTTGCCGAGTTCGAGTGCCATGTTCGCGAGCTTGGCCTGCGTCAGCTGGTAACCGCCGAGTGGCTTGTCGAACACCTCCCGTGTCTTCGAGTACTCGATGGCCGACTCGATGCAGTCACGTGCCGCACCCATCGCGCCGAAGATGATGCCGAAGCGGGCTTCGTTGAGACAGCTGAGCGGGCCACGTAGTCCATGAGCGTCGGGGAGCACGGCATCACTGGGCAGCCGGACGTCCTCCAGCACCAGTTCGCCGGTGATCGACGCACGAAGCGAGAGCTTCTTCTTGACGGTGTTCGCCGTGAACCCCGGCGTGTCCGTCGGGACGACGAACCCTCGTATTTTCTCGTCGGTCTGAGCCCAGACGACGGCGACATCGGCGACCGGGCCGTTCGTGATCCACATCTTGGAGCCATTGAGGACCCAGTCGCTGCCGTCCTTCCTGGCCCGCGTCCGCATTCCGCCCGGGTTGGATCCGTAGTCGGCCTCGGTCAGCCCGAAGCAACCGATGAGCGATCCCTCGGCCATACCGGGCAGCCACTGCTGCTTCTGCTCCTCGGAGCCGTACTTCCAGATCGCGAACATCGCCAGCGAACCCTGGACGGAGACAAGGCTACGAATGCCGGAATCCATGGCCTCGAGCTCCAGGCAGGCGAGGCCGTAGGCAGTGGCAGACGTGCCCGCGCACCCGTAACCCTCGAGATGCATCCCCAACAGTCCGAGTGCGCCCAGTTCCTTGGCCAGCTCCCTCGCGGGGACGGTGCCGTCCTCGAACCAGTCCGCGAGGTGGGGCCGGATACGTTCGCGGCCGAACTTTCGAACGGTGTCGCGGATGTCCTTCTCCTCGGAATCAAGAAGGGAGTCGATGGAGAACAGCTCGTCGACGGTCTGTGAATCGGCCACGGTCAAACGCCTCGTTTCGCTTTGCAGTGTCTCCCGAAGGCTACCGAGAACTCTCGCCTATCAGGCGGGAGTGGAGCCTGCAGTAATGACCCAACCAGGCGGGAGTGGAGCCTGCAGTAATGACCCAACCAGGCGGGAGTGGAGCCTAAAGTAATGACCCTATTAGGCTGAAAGTCATGAGTGAGCAGCGCAGCAAGGCAGACAGCAGTTCGTGGCAGGGGTTTTCGACCAAAGCGGTTCATGCCGGTTACGAGCCGGACTCGCTGACCGGCGCGGTCAATGTCCCGATCTACGCGAGTTCGACGTTTGCTCAGGACGGCGTCGGCGGTATGCGCAGTGGCTTCGAGTACGCCCGCACCGGTAATCCGACGCGTCGGCCGCTCGAAGCGAATCTTGCCGCGATCGAGTCGGGCACGTACGGCCGTGCGTTCTCGTCGGGCATGGCGGCGACGGATGCGCTGCTCCGCGCGACGTTGCGTCCCGGTGATCACCTCGTCATTCCCAACGATGCCTACGGCGGCACGTTCAGGCTGATCGACAAGGTGTTCACTCAGTGGGGGATCGAGTACTCGGTGGCCGCGGTGTCCGACGTCGACGCAGTGCGTGACGCGATCCGCCCCAACACCAAGCTCGTCTGGGTCGAGACTCCGACGAACCCGCTTCTGAACGTCGGTGACATCGAGGCGCTCGCCGGTGTCGCCCACGAGAAGAACGCCAAGCTGGTCGTCGACAACACGTTCGCGTCGCCGTACCTGCAACAGCCGCTACAGCTCGGTGCCGATGTCGTACTGCATTCGACCACCAAGTACATCGGTGGGCACTCCGACGTCGTGGGTGGTGCTCTCGTCACCGACGACGAGGAGCTCGACGCGGCGTTCGCGTTCCTGCAGAACGGTGCAGGCGGTGTGCCCGGCCCGTTCGATGCATTCCTGACTCTTCGGGGTATCAAGACCTTGGCGCTGCGCATGGAACGGCACAGCGACAACGCGGAGAAGCTGGTCGAGCTGCTGAGCGGCCACTCCGCTATCTCCCAGGTCATCTACCCGGGTTTGGCGTCGCATCCGTCGCACGAGGTTGCGGCGAAGCAGATGCGGCGTTTCGGCGGCATGATCTCGGTGCGCTTGAACGGTGGCAAGCAAGCCGCTCTCGACTTCTGCGCACGGACCGAGATCTTCACTCTTGCCGAATCGCTCGGAGGTGTCGAGTCGCTGATCGAGCATCCGGGCGCCATGACGCACGCGTCGACAGCCGGGTCGTTGCTGGAGGTCCCCGACGACTTGGTTCGTCTGTCGGTCGGCATCGAGGACGCAGCCGATCTCGTCGGCGACGTCGAGCAGGCACTGGGCTGAATCGGATGCTCGTCGGATTGATCGACTCGGGGCTCGGCCTGTTGCCGACGTCGGCGTGGCTGAAGCAGCTGCGTCCCGAGCTCGATCTGATCCTGTTGATGGATCCCGACAATGCGCCGTGGGGTCCGAAGCCGGACGATGTGGTGATCGAGCGTGTGCTGGCGGCCGCGGATCGTGGGATCGAGGCTGGCGCGGAGGCTCTGGTACTGCCGTGCAACACCGCGAGCGTGACGGCGTTGGCGGACCTGCGTGCGCACGTGGGATCCGTTCCGGTGATCGGCACCGTTCCGGCGATCAAACCTGCTGCGGCACAGAGTGATCGCTTCGCGGTGTGGGCGACGGCAGCGACGACGGCCAGTGCGTATCAAGCGCGACTGATCGAGGAGTTCGCGGCCGGCCGCACGGTCACCGCCGTTGCGTGCCATTCGCTGGCGGAGTCGATCGACCGCGGAGATTCCTCCGCTGTGTCCGCAGCGATTCGCGAGGCCGCCGACCGCACGCCCGCCGACGTGGATGTGGTCGTGCTGGGGTGTACGCACTACCCGTTGGTGGCGGCCGAGATCGCCGCGGCTCTGCCCCCTGGAACTCGGTTGTTCGACAGTGCGGAAGCTGTTGCGCGGCAGGCACTTCGGAGGATCGACGAGCTCGGGAAGTCGACCGGCGGCGGCGGAACGGTCACGGTGTCGATGAGTGGACGAGCAGGGTCGCTACCGGCCAGTGCTCTCGCCCATCGAGAGGGCCGATTGCTGGCGGGCGAGCACATCGTTCACCAGTGACCGCGCGAAGGCTGCGTCTGTTCCGCCGAGTCCGAACACGACTCTGAAGTAGAGCGGGGCCACGACGTGGTCCATGACGGTGCGGTGCGACGGCGCGTCGTCTCCGCGCTCCGTGGCACGCCGCAGGATCGTGTTGATCTGGTCTTCGCGTTTGTCGAGACAACGGCTCCTGTCGGCGTCGCGCATGGCCCCGATCAGGGAGCGAAGCAACGCTGTTTTCTCCGGCCGCGTGATGTCCGTGACGAGGAACTCACACCACACGTGTAGATCACGACGGAGGTCGCCGGTGTCCGGTACGTCGGCATCCGCAGAGAGAACCTCCAGTGCCACTTCGGTTCGGAGAGTGTCGATATCACCCCACCGACGGTAGACGGTGGTCGCGGCGACGCCGGCACGTTGGGCGACGAGCGGCACAGTCAACGGCTCGGCGTTGTCGTCGATCAAATCGGTCACGGCCCGGTGGACGAGGGTGCGTATCCGGGCGCTCCTGCCCCCGGGGCGGCGGACGCTGGACGGCTCGACTTCGGACATTCCACCATTATTGCAAACCGATTGGCTTTAAGCGGCGCCTCGGTCTATCGTGAGTAAAAGCAATGATCTTGGCTTTAGCGACCCGCCCGGAGGCTACGAATGGTCAACACCGATCTCGATTCGACGATTCCCGTCGCATCCTCGCGGAGGATGTCCGCGTCGCTGGCCTTCTGGACCGTCGGCGTCACCTATCTGGTCGTCATGGCGTCGTCCGCCGCCCCGTCACCGCTCTACCCCGTGTACCAAGCGTCGTGGGGATTTTCCTCGACGATGCTGACCGTCGTGTTCGCGGTGTACGCCCTCGCGCTGCTCCTGGCTCTGCTCACGGTCGGAAGTCTGTCGGATCACGTCGGCCGGAAACCGATCCTGATCGGCGCGCTGGTACTGCTGGCGATCAGTCTCGTGCTGTTCATCGCCGCAGACGGGGTCGGCGGTCTGATCGCCGCGAGAGTGGTGCAAGGCCTTGCCGCGGGTACCGCCACCGGTGCGCTGAGCGCGGCCGTCATCGATCTGCAGCCGAACAGTACGGCGGGGCCCCTGGTCAACAGCGTCGCACCGTCGGTGGGGCTTGCCACCGGTGCGCTGGGGTCGGGGCTGCTCGTACAGTTGGCGCCCGCTCCGACCGTCCTGGTCTACGCGCTGTTGATCGCGGCGGTGGTTCTGCTCGCGGCGGCGGTGGTCTTCGTTCCCGAGACATCGTCGCTTCGCACCATCGAATCGAAACGCCACCTCGCTCGGCTGCTGCTGCCGAGAGCGGCGTTCCCCACCGGAGCGCGCGTTCCGTTCCTCATGATCGTGCCCGCGCTGATAGCGACGTGGTCACTCGGCGGGTTCCACCTGTCTCTGGGACCGTCGATCATCGGCACCATCTTCGGCATCGACAACCACATCATCGGCGGGGTCGAGATATTCGCGCTGTTCTTCTCCGGCGCGGTGTCCGCTGCCGTGGTGCGGACTCTGCCGCCGCGCACGGTGATGATCGTGGGAACGCTCGTGCTGGCGCTGGGTGTCGCCGCCTCGCTGGTCTCCGTTGCGACAGAGACGGTACCGCTGTACTTCGTCGGGTCCGTCGTCGCCGGTGCCGGATGGGGAGCGACGTTCCTCGGCGCCATGCGCACACTCGGCGGCCTCGTTCCAGCGGACGAGCGCGGAAGTGTCTTCGCTACGACCTTCGTCCTCAGCTACCTGGCCTTCAGTGTTCCGGCCGTCGTCGGCGGGATCGCGGTGCACACGTTCGGTCTCGAGCCGACGACGCTGGTCTACGGCGCTTTCGTGATCGTTCTCGCGGTCCTCTCGTCGACCGGGTTCGTTCTCGCGTCCCGCAGTGGGAGCGCGAGCTCGGTCGGGTGACACCGAGCACGATCAGCAGGTGCCGCGGTGGCGACGGCGGCAGCGTTCGCGGCACCGTACCTACCCGATCGGGCAGGCACCCACCTGGACGTCGGCTGGTGGGGATGCCTGGCGTGGAGCTGTAACCTTGATCACACGGTAGGGGGATACTCCGCTACCGGAACGTACAGGGGCCCCGATGATCGAGACTGCCGAGACCGGACAGGCGCTGCACGATCTGCACTCGCACCGCAGTTCGGTCGAGGCGCCACGCGTGCTCAAATTCCATGCGCCGGAGATAGTGTTCGGCCAGGATTCACTCGGCGAAGTTGCGCACGCAGCTCTGCGCCTCGGGGCGCAGCGCCCGCTGGTCGTGACCGACGCGGGCCTCATCGACACAGGCTGGGTCGCACAGCTCGGTCATCACCTCGAAGCACAGGGCCTGTCCCCGACGTCGTGGAGCGGGCTGACCCCCAACCCCAAGGATGTCGAGATCGAGGCAGGCCACGAGATCTATCAGGAATCGGGCTGCGACGTCATCGTCGCCATCGGCGGGGGGTCGGTGATGGACGCTGCCAAGGGCATCGCGGTCCTGGCAGGCAACGGCGGCTCGATACTGGACTACGAGGGAGTCGACCGCGCGACGCGGCCGATTCCGCCGCTCGTGATGGTGCCGACGACGTCCGGGACCGGGGCCGACGTGTCGCAGTTCTGCATCGTCACCGACACCACCCGCTCGACCAAGATCACCATCCTCGGGCGCGCACTCGTCCCGGACATCACCGTCATCGATCCTCGGTTGCTCACCACGATGCCGGAATGGCTCAACGCTGCAACGGGTCTCGACGCGCTCACTCACGGGATCGAAGCGTTCGTCTCGCTCGGCCACAACCAGCTCACCGATCACCACGCGCTTCGTGCCGTGACGATGGTGACCTCGCACCTTGCGCAGACGATGGACGTACCGACCGACATGACGGCGCGAACCTCCATGGCGCAGGCAAGCCTCGAGGCGGGCCTGGCCTTCACCAACGCAATTCTCGGTGCCACGCACGCGATGAGTCATCAGGTCGGGGGACTGCTCGACCTGCCCCACGGGGTCATCAACGGTGTGTTGCTGCCTCACGTCATTCGATTCAACGCCGCAGCCGACCCGCTGCCCTACGTGGCAATCGCGACCAGCCTCGGGCTGCCGGAGGGTCGTGGACCGGCCGAGGAAGCAGCGCTTGCCGTCGCCGCACGGGTCGAAGAGCTGGCACGCCAGGTCGGAGTGCCGAAGGGGCTCGCCGAGATCGGCGTCAGCGACGCCGACATCGAGGTCCTCGCCACCAACGCGCTGCGCGACGCATGCATGTCCACCAATCCCCGCCACGCCTCCCACGAGGAGATGGCGGCGTTGTTCAGGACCGCACTGTGACCGCCCAGCAGCCGGACCTGTCGCTGCTGACAGGGCTGCGGTCGGGGAAGAGCACGTTCTATCCGCAGTATCGGGGCGCCGCCGAGCGGCTCGAACGCGTCGTACACGCACTCGAACTGATCTCCAGGGCCTTGGTGCGTACGGTCGACGGGCCGGAGACGCTGATCTGCGCGGTCGCCGAAGCCGCGCGGGCGCATCTGAGTGCACAGTGGGTGGTTTTCGCCCTCGCCGACGGCGCACTGCCGGACGCCGGACCCCGACGTCTGGTCCTCGGGCCGGACGCCACGCCGTTCCTGGTCGACAACGTCGTCGGTCCTCCCTTACCGGACGACGTCGTGGAGTGCCTGGAGTCGATCCGGCTGGCGAGGATCGGCGACGGACGGGAGCCACAGATCGAATCCCACCACGCCTTCGTTCCGATCGCGCTGGACGGCGGTGTGGTCGGAGCGTTCGCTGCGTGGACCTCGACGCATCGAGTGCTCGACGCGACCGACTCCGCCGTCCTCAGCATTCTGGCCAGTCAAACCGCTGTGGCGCTGCAGAACTCCGCTCTGTACCAGAGCAGGCGAGTCCTGCTCGAACGTGCGGAGAGTGCCTACTCCGAAGCACACCGCACCGCCGCGGATCTCGCTGTCCGCAACGCCGAACTCGAAGCCACCCAGCGGCAGTTGGGCGCTGCGCATCGTCACCAGGTACTCGACGAGGAACGCCACCGAATCGCACGCGAGTTGCACGACAGCGTGACCCAAGCAGTGCTGTCCGCGGGCATGCAGATCGAGGTGTGCCTCGGCGACATCCCAGCCGGCGAGCGGGCCGAAAGACTGGATCTGGCCAAGGATCTCACCCGACGTGCCGTCGAGCAGCTGCGGTCGGCCATCTACGCGCTCAATCACGCGCAGGACGCGGATCGCACATCTCTGCCCGAGATGCTCGAACAACTGTCGGTGGTGCATATGCCCGACGAGCTACAGGTCTCGCTTCGCGTGGAGGGAACGCCGGTGGAATTGGGCAGCGACTGCGAACACGATCTGCTGCGGATCGCTGGAGAAGCTTTGTTCAACACTGCCGTTCACGCGGGCGCGCACCGAGCCGTCATCCGGCTCGCCTACCGCGAGGGTGGCGTCTCGCTCTCGATCGCCGACGACGGCACCGGTGACCCCGCGCATCTACGCCTGATGCAGCGGCTGGCGGAGAACAACGATGTCGACGGCCGGCACCGCGGACTCGCGAACATGGCAGCACGAGCACGTGAGCACGGCGGTGTTCTCGAAATCCGCCGGGCCCGAATCGGAGGTGTGCGCATCTCGGTACGCATTCCTTCTCGAGGAGAGTGAGCAATCATGACAGTATCGACGACAGTGGTCAGAATCGTGCTGGTCGACGATCACGCCATCCTCCGTGACGGACTCAGATCCGTCCTCGAACGTGAAGCGGACCTGTCCGTCGTCGGTGAAGCGTCGTCGCGAGCGGAAGGCCTCGCCGTCGTCGAACGCGTGAAACCGGACATCGTGCTCATGGACCTCAAGCTGTCGGCGAGTACCGATTACGAGGGCTTGGCTCTGTGTGCGCAGCTGTCCGGTGCGCACCCGACCATCGGTTTGTTGGTGTTGACGACGTTCCTCGACGACCGACTCGTGGTGGAGGCCGTGCACGCGGGGGCGCGGGGATACGTCGTCAAGGACGTCGACACCACCGAGTTGGTTCGAGCGATTCGGGCCGTGTCTCGTGGTGAGAGTGCTTTCGACTCGCGCAGTGCGTCAGCGGTCATCCGATCGCTCAACGGTCAGGGATCTGCCGTGGAGCGTCTCACCGACCGTGAACTGGAAGTGCTACGCCTACTGGCAACAGGGTTGTCCAACAACAGCATCGGCACGCGCTTGTTCATTAGCGCGACGACGGTCAAGTTCCACGTCAGCAACATCATGCGCAAGCTGGGGGTGAGCCGGCGGGCGGAAGCCGTCTATGCGGCAAGCAAGCAAGGTCTCATCTGATCGACACCACCCGTGCATCGGCGGGCGTGGTGTCGAGAACCAGCCAGCCGCCGTGGAATTCGTCCACCTCGTAGGGCAGGGTTGTCCTCAGCCCCAACGCCGTCAGTGCGGCAGCGTCGAACGTCCTGACGTGTCCGTGGCAGGCTGTTGCTTCGCTTTCGTACGGCACGGCGATCACGACTCGACGACGAGCGATCCGAATGGCCTCGTCGATGATTCCGGCGCCGAGTTCTTCGTCGACATGTTCGAGCAGATGAAGAGCGGTGACCGTGTCCGCGCTGTTCGGCGGCACCGGAATCCCCGATGCGTCGCAGGTGAGTACGTCGAGGGTCGCGCCCAGATGCGGAGCGACGGTCCGCAGCAGATTCATGGTCCCGGCGGACAGGTCTGTGGCGGTGACGTCGACACCGTCGAGGGCGAGCCTGAGCGGGAAGAACCCGAAGCAAGATCCGAGATCCAGGACGGACCCCGTGACGAGAGCCTCGGCACGTGCGTGCACCGGCGCGAAATCGGCGGCACCCGAGAGGAGGTCGTCGAGTGAATTTCGGTAGTAGGTCGTCCACGCCTGCACCGGATCGGACACGGTGGTCAACACGAGCCCCACCATGACGAGTTCGAACTCGCGCTGCGACAGATTCAGATCCGTGATTCTCTGCACCACGCTTTCACCGATGTGAGCGGACGACAGAGCGTGCTCGACGAGTAGTGGTGCGGTGCAGCGCACGTCGACCGTGCCCGCTGCGAGGGACGCGGAGAATTCGACGGTCACGCCGTCGTGAGTCCATCGCCCCTGGTGCGCCGGGGCGAGCGCGTCGAGTTCGGTCATATCGAGTCTTTCCTAGAGTGCACCCAGGCCCTGTGTGCCGGCACCGGTGTCGAGACCGGCGTACAGGGTGCGAGTGCCATCGGACAGCAATGAAGCGAGATCGAGCTCGTCGTCCGTCAACCACTGCTCGTACGCCGAGATTGCCACACCGAGGACCATCCAGCCAACTGTTCGCGGAAAATGGTCGGTCGGCGCGGAATCGGTTCGGGCTGCCACGTATTGGGCGATCACCTCACGCCACCCCTCGTACATCAGCATCGAGTAACCCTGCAGCGCGGGATTGCGGAGTATGAGCTCCATGCGTTGGCGATGAACCGGCGTCTCGTCGTCGGGGAAGGTGTTGAACTGGAGGAGCGCCGACCGTATGCCGTCGGCGAGGGAAACATCGTGGGGGAGCGAACAGAGCAGGGTGCGCAGCGCGGTCAACTGCTCGTCGAAATCGCCCCATGGCACCGCGTTCTTGGACGCGAAGTATCGGAAGAAAGTGCGACGGGCGATCCCCGCAGCGTCGGCGATGTCGTCGACGCTCGTGGAGTCGAAACCGTTCTTGGCGAACAGTTCGATCGCGATGTCGCTGATCTGCCCCCGCGTCGTGGACGGGCGTCGACCTACCCGGCTGGACGGTTTCCTGCGACTGACCACTTTTTTCTCTCCGATAGGTGTCTTTATGCACTCGATGCCATTATGGTGGTGAACCAAGTCACTGTCACCGATGACTGTGATCCGTTCGATAATTCTCGCCGATGGAGGTACACCGATGTCTCAGAACCCGAAGACCGATGTGACGAACGCAGCCGTAGTCGAATCCGACCTGATCGAGGAGTCGCTGGTGGAAGAAGTGTCCATCGACGGCATGTGCGGCGTCTACTGACATGTCGGCACCCGTGAAGGCACTCCCCGCCGTGGACCTCGACGCTCGGTGGGCTCTTCACCCGCAGGTGGCGCTGCGTCCCGAATCTTTCGGGGCGCTGCTCTACCACTTCGGGACACGGAAGCTCTCCTTTCTGAAGAATCGCACGATCGTAGCGATCATCGAATCCTTCCCCCAGCATCCGGATATGCGGTCCGCGATCTCCGCAGCCGGAATCGACCAGTCGGCCTGCGCGCCGTACGTCAGAGCGCTTGCCACTCTGGCCGATTCGAAGATGATCACCAAGCTCTGACGCCCGAACCAGCCCTTCGGGCGCCGGACACCCCTCAACTCCAAGAGGACAGCGAAATGACCTCCATGCTCGAAAGACCGGCACCACCACCCGCGGTGGGCAAGCTGGTCGACCAATTCGAACTCGGCCTCGACGCGCCGATCTGCCTGACCTGGGAACTGACCTATGCCTGCAACCTCTCCTGCGTGCATTGCCTGTCGTCCTCGGGTCGACGAGATCCCCGTGAACTGAGCACCGAACAGTGCAAATCGATCATCGACGAGCTGCAGAAAATGCAGGTGTTCTACGTCAACATCGGTGGTGGTGAGCCGACGGTTCGATCCGACTTCTGGGAGCTCGTCGACTATGCGACGGCCCATCAGGTCGGTGTGAAGTTCTCGACCAACGGAGTCAAGATCGACAAGGACGTGGCTGCTCGTCTGGCTGCCTCCGACTACGTCGACGTACAGATCTCGATCGACGGTGCCACCGCCGAGGTCAACGATGCGGTACGCGGACCCGGTTCGTTCGACATGGCCTGCCGTGCACTGGAGAACCTGCGTGAAGCCGGGTTCGAGGACGCCAAGATCTCCGTCGTCGTCACTCGCCACAACGTGAGTCAGCTCGACGACTTCAAAGCGCTTGCCGACAACTACGGTGCGACACTGCGTATCACGCGACTTCGGCCCTCGGGACGCGGAGCCGACGTCTGGGACGATCTGCATCCGACGGCGGGACAGCAGCGCGAGCTGTACAACTGGCTCGTCGCCAACGGCGAAGGTGTGCTCACCGGAGACTCCTTCTTTCACCTGTCCGCGTTCGGTGACGCACTACCCGGTTTGAATCTGTGCGGCGCCGGCCGTGTCGTCTGCTTGATCGACCCGATCGGAGACGTCTACGCCTGCCCCTTCGCCATCCACGAGCAGTTCCTCGCCGGCAACATCGTCCGTGATGCGAAAGACGGTATGGGCGGGTTCCAATCCGTCTGGCAGAAATCGGAGTTGTTCCAGGAACTGCGGTCGCCGCAAACGTCGGGGGCGTGCACCAAGTGCTCGTTCTTCGACTCGTGCCGCGGCGGTTGCATGGCTGCGAAATTCTTCACCGGCCTCCCCATGGACGGTCCGGATCCCGAATGCGTCATCGGTAACGGCGAACTCGCGTTGGCTGCGGCGGGGGAGATCCCCAAGTCCAGCGTCGATCATTCTCGGTCCGGTGAACGTAAGACACCCCGCAAATCGGTTCCGCTCACGTTGATGATGCGGCCCCCGGCAAAGATCTGCGACGAGAATCCCCTCGCAGGAATGGAATAGGAAGAAATCAGTCATGGCCAAGAGTGCGTGGTTCGAAACCGTTGCCGAGGCGCAGCGGCGTGCCAAGAAGCGTCTACCCAAGTCCGTGTACGCCGCCCTGGTGGCGGGCTCGGAACGGGGTATCACCGTCGACGACAACACCGCGGCGTTCGGCGAGCTCGGTTTCGCGCCCCACGTGGCAGGTCTGTCGGACAAGCGTGACCTGGCGACGACAGTCATGGGGCAACCACTCTCCTTCCCGGTCATGATCTCGCCGACGGGTGTGCAGGCGGTGCACCCCGACGGCGAGGTCGCCGTGGCCAGGGCGGCGGCGGCACGCGGAATTCCGATCGGCCTGTCCTCGTTCGCGAGCAAGTCCGTGGAGGAAGTCACGGCGGCGAACCCGCAGACGTTCTTCCAGATGTACTGGGTCGGTTCGCGCGAAGTGCTGCTGCAGCGCATGGAACGTGCACGTGCAGCGGGCGCGGTGGGTCTGATCATGACGCTCGACTGGTCGTTCTCCAACGGTCGCGACTGGGGTAGCCCGTCGATTCCGGAGAAGATGGATCTGAAGGCGATGTGGCAGTTCGCGCCGGAGGGCATCACCCGCCCGAAGTGGCTGTGGGAGTTCGCGAAGACCGGGAAGATTCCCGATCTGACCACCCCGAATCTCACCCCGCCCGACGGTGGTGCGGCGCCGACGTTCTTCGGTGCCTACGGCGAATGGATGGGTACCCCACTTCCGACGTGGGAGGACGTCGCCTGGCTGCGCGAGCAGTGGGGTGGTCCGTTCATGCTCAAGGGGGTCATGCGCGTCGACGACGCCAAGAAGGCCGTGGACGCGGGGGTCAGCGCGATCTCCGTGTCGAACCACGGCGGAAACAACCTCGATGGAACCCCGGCACCGATCCGAGCGTTGCCCGCAATCGCCGATGCCGTCGGCGACCAGATCGAGATCACCCTCGACGGTGGAATCAGGAGGGGGAGCGACGTCGTCAAGGCCCTCGCCCTCGGCGCCAAGGCTGTGTTGATCGGCCGAGGTTACCTGTGGGGTCTGGCCGCCAACGGTCAGGCCGGTGTGGAGAATGTTCTCGACATCCTGCGCGGTGGTGTCGATTCGGCCGTTCTCGGTCTCGGTCATTCGTCGGTGCACGACCTGTCGCCGTCGGATGTCGTGATGCCGCTCGGATTCGACCGGAAGCTCGGCGTCTGACCGAGAGTGTCCAACGACAAGGAGTGGTTCGAGACTGTCGCGGAGGCTCAGCGGCGCGCGAAGAAGCGGCTTCCCCGATCCGTGTATTCGGCGTTGCTGGCCGGTTCCGAAGAGGGCATCACGGTCGCGGACAACACGGCTGCATTCGCCGAATTGGGATTTGCACCCCGAGTCGCGGGATTGTCCGATGCACGCGATCTGTCGACGACGTTGATGGGTCAGCCGATGTCGTTCCCGGTCGTGATCTCGCCGACGGGTGTGCAGGCGGTACATCCGGACGGTGAAGTCGCGGTGGCCAGAGCTGCTGCCGCGCAGGGTGTTCCGATGGGGTTGTCGTTGTTCGCGAGCAAGTCCATCGAGGACGTCGTCGCGGCGAACCCGCAGACGTTCTTCCAACTGCACTGGGTGGGGTCGAGGGACTTCCTGTCTCACCTGGTCGAACGAGCGCGTGCAGCGGGCGCGGTCGGGCTGATACTGACGATGGACTGGTCGTTCTCGGAGGGCAGGGACTGGGGGAGCCCGGCCATTCCGGAGCGGGTCGATCTACGCACCATGGCTCGGTTCGCGCCGGAGGCCGTCTTGCATCCTCGGTGGCTGGGACAGTGGGTGCGCTCGGGGGCGATCCCTGATCTGACGGCTCCGAATCTGACCCCTCCCGGCGGCGCTCCACCGACGTTCTTCGGCGCGTACCGCGAGTGGACGAGGACACCGCTCCCGACGTGGGAGGACATTGCGTGGCTGCGTGAGCAGTGGGGTGGACCGTTCATGCTCAAGGGAATCGCACGCGTCGACGACGCGGAGCGAGCCGTCGACATCGGTTGCACGGCGCTGTCGGTGTCCAACCACGGCGGAAACAACCTCGACGGAACACCTGCGTCGATCCGCCTGCTGCCCAGCATCGTCGACGCTGTGGGGGAGCGGGTCGAGATCACCCTCGACGGTGGGGTCCGCCGGGGCAGCGACGTCGCGAAAGCCGTCGCCCTCGGTGCACGCGCGGTGTTGATCGGTCGTGCGTACCTGTGGGGGCTGGCGGCCGCAGGTCAGCCTGGGGTCGAGAACGTTCTCGACATTCTGCGCGGAGGCCTCGACTCCGCGGTCCTCGGCCTCGGGTGTTCCTCGGTGCAGGACCTGTCACCGTCGGACATCGTCACCCGCACAGGGTGATCTGGCTCGCACTGGATCTCAGGAGGTCGAGCAGCTCGGGATCCTCCGGATCGAGCCGTCCGGTGCGGCCGATCACGGCGATGCACCCGGAGACCCCACCCGTGTCGTCGCGGACCGGCACCGCCACGGCGGACCTGCCCATCTTGATCTCGTCGCGTTCCGTGGCGACGTCGGTGGCACGGATTCGAGTGAGCTCGATCGCGAGGTCCGCGAGGTCGACGATGGTGTGGGATGTGAACTTACGCAGATCCGCCAACGAGTTTCCGTCGGCCCGATTGGCCAACAACAATTTTCCGATCGCCGACGCGTGCACGTGTGTCGTCAGGGCCGTCTCGCCGGTGAGCTCGTGGTCCGGGTCCCGATCGAGAAGCCGGATGCGGTCGCCGGCGTACGTCGCCAGATAGACCCCGAAGCGGGTCCGACCTCGTACCGTGTCGATCACCTGTGAATAGTCCACCTCCGTCGACGGTGCGGCTCCGGCGAGCTCCCGCGTTCGACGACCCAGAGCGAAGCCCGACAGATCGTCGATCCGTACGAGAAAGCCGTCGGCCACCAGGATGTTGAGCAATCGGTACGCCGTTGCCGGCGGCGTCGACGTCGCGTGGGCGATTTCCTTGGCCGTCGCACCCGAACCGAGACGGGCAACGGCTTCGAGCAGCGCAAGTGCCTTCTGGACTGCGCGGGGTTCGTGTCCTCCGAGCTCGTGGGTTCGTGCGGTGCGAAGAGCCATCAGCGCGATTCGGACGCAGGAGATTTCACCAGGGCAACGGCTCCGCGCGAATTCTCACCGTACGTCACCGCTCCGGGCAGTACGTCGTGACTTTCCGCGCTGTCGAAGACGCCGACGGCGTCGAGCGACCGGGGCCGTCTGTGGTGGAGAACCGCGCGCCACGCCAGTCCGGACGCGCCGAGCAGACCGAGCATGACGAGCAGCGTGATGTTCTGCTGCACACCGACCGTGAACAGAAGATTCGCGAGAATCGCCGTGCCGGAGGCACATGCCAGCACTCCGGCGCACACGACGGGTGTCGTCAGCTCGCCGATGCGTCGCAGGAACGCCACTGCAGCTACGGAGGCGACGGCGTATCCGACGATGACGGCCGCACGGGCGAGCAAGCGAACGTCGTCCAGGAACCGGAAGTTGTCGAAGATCGGGATGCCGGCGGCGATCGCGAGCAGCGAACCGAGCCCGACGACGAGTCCGACGACGATCCAGAGAGCAACGTGCGGGGTTCGGAACACTCGGTGCACGCAGGCGACTCGGCGCGTGACCACGTTCTCGACGCCCATCGTGTACAGCAGGCGCGACGCCGCATTCGACGATGCCATGGCCGAGGCCAACCACGAGAAACTCAGGCCGAGATTCAATGCCACGACGAGCCACGCGTCGATACCCGTCGACGTCCCGTGCTGGTAGGCACCGACAAGCACGCCGCCGCGGCCGGACCAGACAGCCCACGCGGCGAACGTGAACAGCGCACCGCAGATGATCGGGGTGAAAAGGACGGTTCTGGTGACGTTGACGAGAGGCCGCTTCGCCTCCGGGGCGAAGAAGGTGGCGCTCTCGAAACCGGCCAACGAGAACATGGCGCCGAGCGCGACGATCATGAGTCCGTTCGGCGCCCCGGACGGTTCGATCTCGACCGGGCCGCTGCTGGGAAACACGAGAAGGGCGGTGATGAACAGCAGCGAGCAGACTTCCACTACGAGGATGGCCGTCGCGGCGAATCTGACTCCGCGGAGCAGACATCCGAGCATCGCCGCTGCGATCACACCGTGCACCGCGGCGATACCCAGGATTCCGCCGGTGGGCACGCCCAGCTCGTGCAGAACCGTTCGGACGGCCTGTCCTCCGAAGTACAGGGTCATTGCGCCACTCGCGCAGTATTTGCACAGCATCGCTGCGCCCACGGTCAGTGCGCCCCTCGGTCCCGACCCCTTGACCGCGAAGCTGTACAGACCTCCGGACGAGGAGAACCTCCGGGTGAACTGGGAGACACAGAAGGCGATCAACGACACCACGATCGTCGCCGCCAGTATCGTCAGAACACCGGCGAGCATGGTCTCGTGGGTGAGCATCGTGAGCGGCAGAATCACCATCGATGCGGCGGGCGCCGTCGTGGCCACCGACTGCGCGAACATTTCGACTCCCGACAGCTGCCGACGGCCGAGGGCGCGCAACGGTGACAGTGCAGGGCGCTCGGGCTCCCGCGCTGCGAAGGACGCGGTGATGGCGTGTTCCAGTGCAGACATGATGGCCGAAAAATAGCCGTGAATTGTTGCGCCCCGATTTCGTGAATGCTTCACCTGTTCGCACGCGAGTGATAAGCCTCGGCGAATCCGCTACCGCTTCTCACTGCATCTGTCGCAAGACGTTTCCTGCGCTACGCATTCCGGAATTGTGTGCGTTCCACGATTGCCCTGACTCGAAACCAGTGATTTCGACGGCCAGGGCTACCTGGGGTGGGCAGAAGGAGTGGAAGAGCACATGGGAGTTACACGGAGATCGTTCATGCGGGGACTCGGAGTCACCGGCGGTGCGGGTCTCGCTTACGGAGCGATGTCGACGCTGGGGTTGGCGCCCTCGGCGGCAGCAGCCCCCTCACGATTCCAGGCACCGGCGATGGCCGATCTGATCGGGCGAGTCGACGGCAGCCCCACCGTGGTGGTGCTGGGCGGTGGGCCCGCGGGACTGTGCGCCACGTACGAGTTGCAGAAGGCCGGGTACTCCGTGACCGTCCTCGAGGCTCGGCAGCGTCCGGGTGGACGCGTGTGGTCGATCCGAGGCGGAGCGGAGGAAACGGATCTCAACGGAGAAACGCAGAAGTGCACCTTCTCCGAGGGGCATTTCTACAACATCGGAGCAACCCGAATTCCGCAGAGCCACATCACGATGGACTACTGCAGGGAACTCGGCGTCGAACTCCAGACATTCGGAAACCAGAATGCCAACACCGTAGTCAACTACAAGAGCGACACGTCTCTGAATCAGAAGTCCGTGTCCTACCGTGCAGCGAAAGCCGACACCTACGGGTACATGTCGGAGTTGCTGCAGAAGGCCGCGAGCCGCGGTGCCCTCGACGACGTGCTCACCGCGGACGACAAGGACGCCCTGTCGGAGTTTCTCTCCGATTTCGGAGACCTGTCCGACGACGGAAGATACGTAGGCTCGTCGCGGCGCGGGTACTCCTCGGAACCGGGCGCCGGCCTGGACTTCGGTACCGAGACCGAGCCGTTCGGCATGTCGGAAGTCATCCGCAGCGGCATCGGGCGTAACTTCAGTTTCGAGTTCGGGTACGACCAGGCCATGCTGATGTTCACCCCCGTGGGAGGCATGGACCGCATCTACTACGCGTTCGCCGAGTCCATCGGCGAGGACAACATCGTCTACGGCGCCGAAGTCACGTCCATGAAGAACACCTCCGGTGGCGCGACGGTCGAGTACGTGAAGGACGGATCCGCACAGTCGATCTCGGCGGACTACGTGATCTGCACGATTCCGCCGAACCTCATCGGGAGGCTGGACACCAACCTCCCTGCGGACGTACTCGCCGCCAATCTCGCGGCGAAGGCGTCGTCGTCGGGCAAGCTGGGCATCGAGTACTCGCGTCGGTGGTGGGAGACCGACGAGCGGATCTACGGCGGTGCCAGCAACACCGATCTGGACATCTCGCAGATCATGTTCCCCTACGACCACTACAACTCCGATCGCGGCGTGGTCGTCGGCTACTACAACTCCGGCAAACGGCACGTGGCATTCGAATCGCTCACGCACAAACAGCGTCTGGCGAAAGCTCTCGCCGAAGGCTCGCTGCTCCACGGTGAGAAGTACACCAAGGACATCTCCAGTTCGTTCTCGGGAAGTTGGCGCCGAACCAAGTATTCCGAGAGCGCGTGGGCGAACTGGGCAGGGTCGGGCGGATCGCACGGCGGCACGGCCACGGCCGAGTACGAGTTGCTGTTGAAGCCGGTCGATCGCATCTACTTCGCCGGGGACCACCTGTCCAATGCCATCGCGTGGCAGCACGGCGCCTTCACCTCCGCACGCGACGTCGTCACTGCGCTCCACGAGCGCGTCGTCGCGTCCTGACCTCTCACTTCCACGAAAGGAAATCTCTTGTCCAAGGTCACACGTTTCTTCTTCGCCGCGCTCGCTGCCGGTGCCGTCGTGTTCACGGCGGCGTGCTCGTCGGACTCCTCGGCCGCCGACACCTCGACCGACACGGCGCCGGGCGCCAGGTCGGTCCTCGAAGCGGGGGAGTCGAATCCGATGATCGCCCAGGGAGTCGAGATCGCAGGGGATGCAACGGTGTACAAGACGAGCGGTATCGGCCCCACTGCGATGAACGACGCCGCTCCGACCGGCACTCCCGAGTCCTTCGTCGACACCGACGAGTTCTCCGGCGGCACGCTCCCCGACGGCGTCACCGTCACCGAAGCGCAAGGCATCAACGTCCTGAAGAAAATCAGGGACAACCTCGAAGCCGAAGGCTATTCGCTCGAGGACGTGGTGACCATGCGTGTGTTCCTCGACAACGCACCCGGTGCCGCGGTCGCGGACTTCGCCGGCTGGAACCGGGCGTACCGGCAGTTCTTCGCCAACACCAACCTGGACTCGGACGAGACGGAACTGGTACCGATGGGTACCGCGGAGCCTGCGGCACCCGTGGAGCGCAACTCGGCACGACCGACCCGCTTCGCCCTCGAAGTCGCCACCCTCCCCGTTCCCGGCTGGCTCGTGGAGGTGGAGGTCGACGCGGTCAAGTAACCCTCACAGACGAACGCGGCGGTCCGCACGAGATGCGGTGGAGGCGACGAGGACAGCGTTGTCCTCGTCGCTTCCAAGCGTCCACGCTCGTGCTTCGAAATCCGTTTTACCGAACATGCTGTGCCGCTCCACGAGTCGGGTGCGACGCAGTTCGTCGTCGATGTCGATGAACCAGACTTCGTCGATCTCGGCATGTGCCAGTGGCCAGTCCCCCTCGTCGAGCAGAAGATAGTTTCCCTCGGTGATCACCAACGGCACGTCCGGGGCGACCGCAATGCTGCCTGCGATGGGCTCTTCGAGGGTTCTGTCGAAGCGCGGCGCGTAGACGATCCCGGCGTCGTACTCGTGTCGGAGGCGACGCAACAGATGCGCGTAACCCGCGGCATCGAACGTGTCGGGCGCGCCCTTCCTGGCCCGACGCCCGAGTGCGTCGAGGGTGGCGTCGGCGAGATGGAACCCGTCCATGGGCACCAGCACTGCGCGGTCGGATCCGAGCCCGTCGACCAGGCGTCCACCGAGCGTCGACTTGCCCGCGCCGGGCGCCCCGGCTATCCCGAGAATTCTTCGGCCCGGTCCGGCCGCGAGGTCGTTCGCCCACGCGATCAACTCGTCCATGGTGCGACAGTATGCCGAGGGTTTCCGAATCTGCGGTAACCGGTTAATGTGGTTACATGGCAGCTGCTCGGTCGGTGAATCTGGTCTCGCGCGACGGCGTCGCGTTCACGGTCGAAACGGGTGCCCTGTGTATCGATGTTCTCTACACCGGAGGTCTCGCCGAACGTGCGCAGTGGGAAACGTTGCGTTCACCCGACGATCTTCAGGTGTGGTCGGAAGGTGCGAGCGTGTTCTGGGGACCGATCGTCGTTCCGGTGACGAATCGGGATCTGGCCGACATCGTCTCGCTCCGAGAAGCGATCTGGAAAAGCGTGAATCGAGTGATCGACGGTGACGACCCTGCAGTATCGGACGTCGATTCGATCAACATTTTTGCAGACCGGTCGGCACCGAGACCTCGGCTCGAGGAGGGAACGATCGTCACTGTCGGGCGAACGGACGGTGCTGCAGTGGTGGGTGCGATCGCGCGCGACGCCATCGAGCTTCTGGGCTCTCCCAGGCGTGAACGGCTTCGCAGGTGTCACGCAACAGACTGTGCTCTGGTCTTTCTCGACACCTCGCGTGCTGGAGCGCGTCGGTGGTGCTCGATGGCCAGGTGCGGAAACCGCGCCAAGGCGCGAACGAGACGACGAACGGAGCAGCAATGAGTCCAGTCGGAAAAACCAAGGACGCAGGGTGGGAGATCGGGGTGTCGAAGACACTCCCGTTCACGGTCGACCAGGTGTGGGCAGCGTTGGTCGATTCTCCCGACCTCTGGCTGGGTTCGGGAGCGAAGATCCCGCACTCGAAGGGTGAGCCGTGGTCGGCCGAGGACGGGACGACGGGCGAGTTGCGCAGCCGCACAGATTTCGACCGAGTTCGGCTGACGTGGCGGCCGGCAACGTGGTCGCACGACAGTACGGTCCAGGTCGCCGTCCGCGCATCCGGTGAACGAACGATGGTGCGCTTCCATCAGGAGCGCCTCGCCGACGCCGAGGAACGTGAAATGCAGAGAATTCACTGGACGCAGGTACTGACACGCGTGGAGCGGGCGCTTCAGGGCTGAGAACCGAAGCCGGACAGCAAACCCGAGTATGCCTTGGGTGGAGGTGGTGCGAATTCGCTGCGCGTTCCTGTGCGCAGGCCCATGGTGACGAGCGACTGAACGGCGAGTGTTGCCGCGGCGACACCGTCGACGACCGGCACCCCGATCTCCGACGAGATGTGCTCGCACAGGTCGGCCATGCCGGCGCAGCCGAGCACGATGGCGTCGCTTCCGTCGGATTCCAGAGCGTCACGACATGCTTCGGTGACGATCTTGCGGGCGTCGGGGTCGGTCTCGAGGTCGAGGACAGGAATGTCGCATGCGTGGACCGCGAGGCATGTGCGGGTGAAACCGTAGTGGTCGGCGAGGTCCTGTGCTCTGCCCGTGGTGCGTTGCAGAGTGGTGACCACCGAGAACCCTCGACCGAGGAAGCTCGCAGCATGCATCGCAGCCTCGGCGATCCCGACGACGGGGCCTGCGGCAGCTTCACGGGCGGCGTCCATGCCCGGATCGCCGAAGCAGGCGATGACGTAACCGTCGGCGCCCTGCTGTTCGCCGATCGCGATCTGTTCGAGAATGCCTGGCACGCTGAGTGCTTCGTCGACGTGAGATTCGATGGAGGCGGGCCCCATCGTCGGGTTGACCGCGTCGACGAGCGTGCCCGGACCGGCTACGGCCCGGGCACACCTGCCGATCGTGTCGGTCATCGACGATGTGGTGTTGGGATTGATGACCTTGATGAGCACCTGCAGAATCCTATGCGCTCACGGAATCGTCGAGATGGTTCGTCACGGCGAGCTTGCTCCTGGTGGCGAGAACGTAGTACAGCCCGAACCCGATTCCACATCCGATGAACCAGCTGTACTTGGACGCGGTCGCCATCCCGGCGATCTCCATTCCCTCGATGGCGCCGTTGAACAGCACCGGGAACATGGCGATCAGTGCACCGACTGTCGTGGCGTACACGGCAGCGGGGTTGTAACCCTTGGAGTACCAGTACTTCCCGGCAGGAGACATGGTGAACAATTCGTCGACGACGACCTTCTGCTTGCGCACCAGGTAGTAGTCCGCGATCAGGACGCCGAACAGTGGGCCGATGAATGCGCCGAGGGTCTCGAGCGTGAGGTGGATGACCTCGGGGTTGTTGTAGAGGTTCCACGGGGTGATCAGGACCGAGCCGACGGCGGCGATCATGCCGCCTGCCCGCCAACTGATCTTCTGCGGGCTGACGTTGGAGAAGTCGAAGGCGGGGGAGATGAAGTTCGCGACGATGTTGATGCCGATCGTCGCGATGGTGAACGTCAACGCACCGAGAACGATGGCGAAGGTGCTGTCGATCCGGGCTACCGTCTCCACCGGGTCGGTGATGAGTTCACCGAACACGGGCAGCGTCAGGGACGCGGTGACCACGACCAGGATGGAGAAGACCAGGAAGTTGACCGGCAGACCGAGGAAGTTCCCTTTCTTCACTGCGGCGTAGGACTTTCCGTAACGGGAGAAGTCGCCGAAGTTGAGCATGGGGCCGGAGAAGTACGAGACGACGAGAGCGATGGCGCCGAGCATGACCGGAACGGAACTGAATCCTGTGTACTCGACTTCGCCCAGGTTCAGATCGATTGCACCCCAACCGGCCTTCCAGATGAGGTAGCCGCACAGCGCGAACATGACCACGTAGACGGCAGGCCCGCAGAAGTCGATGAACTTACGAATCGACTCCATGCCGCGCCAGAAGACAGCCGCCTGCAGTACCCACAGGAACAGGAAGCTCGCCCATCCGAGAGCGGAGAGGCCTGCGAAGCCGTAATCGGCGGTGACGGCGTACGGAGCAAGCGACGGGAACAGTTTGATCAGGACGATGTCCAGCGCCGCCGACGCCAGAAATGTCTGAATTCCGTACCAGGCCACCGCGATCAGACCGCGGATGATCGCCGGGATGTTGGCGCCCAGGACACCGAACGACGCCCGGCACATCACCGGGTAGGGAACGCCCGCCACCTGGCTGGGCTTGGCGACGAGATTGCAGAAGAAGTAGACGATGGTGATGCCGACGAGCAGGGACACCAGGACTTGCCAACTGGCCAGCCCGAGCGCGAAAAGGCTACCTGCGGTGACGTATCCGCCGACGGAGTGCACGTCGGACATCCAGAACGCGAACAGGTTGTACGACGTCCACGACTGCTTCTTCAGCGGCGCCAGGTCTTCGTTGGTCAGTCTCGGGTCGTAACTGTCCTTGATCAGTCCACCGCCGACGGGATGGCCTGCTGCCTCGATCATGTCGCCGACAGGCGATATCGAGCTGTTCGCTGTGTCTGTCATCGATGCTCCTGGTACGTCGTGCGAAAGAGCGCTTCGGGTGTGATCGGCCTCTGCCTTCGGTGGCCCGAGTCCGGTGAAGAAAAAGTAGCGACGAAGTGTTGCCCCTGCGTGACGGCAGGAATATATCTTTCGAGACGTCAGTCTCCGGGCGAATCGGCCAGCAACCCGGTATCGCTCGTGATGGACGAGATGACGGTGTTGAGGCGGGCGGAGTGAGACTGCGAAATGGCCAGCAGGGTTGCCGCGTCGCGGTCGAGGAACGCGTCGAGCATCGACCGGTGATCCGCATGCAGGGACGCGCGGTCCGACCCCGCGACCTGCACCATCGGCTGTATCGGCTCGGTGATGTTCCATGCGGACTCGAGCATGTGCAGTAATCGTTTCATTCGAGACGGCCTGGTCAGTGCCATGTGGAACTCGCGACTGCGGCGATGGTATTCGCGGGGATCATCGGCGGAAATGGATTCCTCGAGAAGTCGATCGGCCTCGATAGCTCGCTCCCGATCCTGCTCGTCGGCCAGTGCGACTGCGGTGGCGAGCGCCGCCGACTCCAGTACCTCACGAACGATGTACATCTCGCGGAGCTCGGCCGAGGTCAACTGTGCGACGGTGTATCCGAGGTTGGGGCGGTGGTCCACCAGACCTTCGCCGATCAGTGTCTTCAGCGATTCACGCACGGGGATTCGGCTCACGCCGAACAGTTCGGCCACATCACCGAGAGGGATGGGAGTGTTGGGCGGCGCGTCCCCGGACAGGATCACTCGTCGGAGCTCGTCGAGAATGGCGGGTTGTGCACCGCCCGGTTCGGCAATGCTCAACTGCGCCAGCAGTACCGATCGCCGACGTGGGGGCATGGTGCTCCTTTCGTGCCTCTGGTGCGCACGCTAATGGCGGATTGTTTCCTGTGTGTGACGTGCGGAGTGGAAACGAATCGAGGCAGATCGGCGCAAGCGGATACCATTCGACAGTGGCCGAGACCGAGCAACCGTCCTCCTCGTATCGACGCTTGGCCGACGATCGATGGCCGGCGGTCGACGGTCGACGCACTGTGGCGGTGCCGGTCGGTGCAGTCGAGCAGCACGGGCCTCATCTACCTCTCGACACCGATACTCGGGTCGCCCAGGCCGTGGCGGAGCGATTGCCCGGCGTGGTCGTCGCGCCGTCGATCGCGTACGGGGCGAGCGGAGAGCACGAGGGCTTCCCCGGCACCATCTCTATCGGTGCGGACGCGCTGGAGGCGATCCTCGTCGAGTACGGCAGGTCGGCGTGCCGGTGGGCGGACCGTCTGGTGTTCGTCAACGGGCACGGCGGCAACGTCGGTGCGCTGGCCGCGGCGGTTCGGCTGCTGCGGTACGAGGGGCGCGACGTGGCGTGGTTGCCCTGTGTCGTTCCGGGTGCCGACGCACACGCCGGCCGTACCGAAACTTCACTGCTGCTGCATCTTTGCCCGGAGGTGGTGGACAAGTCGCGTATCGAGGTCGGGAACACGGACTCGCTCGCGGACCTTCTGCCTCTGCTGCGTTCCGGTGGTGTCCGAGCGGTTACCCCGAACGGAGTGCTGGGTGACCCCCGTGGGTCGTCGGCGGCCGAAGGCGAGACCGTCCTGGGGCAGATGTGCGCCCTCGCGGCGGATGCGTTGCAGCGATGGGGACCGTCGGAGCGGGGCATGTTGACGTGAACCTGCGGTCCGAAAAACCGCGTTCGAACAGGCCGTGGGTATGTTTCCGAATTTCTGCGTCCACGGATAACACTTCGCGGCAATGTCCGCTTACGATCACCTGATGGGTCAAGGACGATTGCCTGATGGATTCGGGGTGCGCGTCGATCCTCGTGTACGCACATACTCGGAGGGGCGCGTTCTGATCGGGGGTTCCCCGACTCGGATGCTGAAACTGGCACCCACCGCTGCGGCGATGATCGGCGACGGATTCCTCGAGGTGACCGATTCGCAGTCCGCGCTCGTGGCGCGGAAACTGCTGGACTCCGGTGTCGCGAATCCGCGACCGATGTCCATTCCGTCTCCGCAGGACGTCACCGTGGTGATCCCGTTGAAGAACAACGCGGCAGGGCTGTCCCGCCTCCTTCCTGCGTTGCACGGACTGAAGGTCATCGTCGTCGACGACGGATCCGACGAGCCGGTCACGGTGCCGCCGGTTGCGTGGAGCATCGGCGGGGTGACGACGCTGCGGCACGAGAGTTCTCGGGGGCCCGCTGCAGCGCGCAATACCGGGCTTCGGTCCGCAACAACTGATTTCGTGGCATTCCTGGATTCGGATGTGGTGCCGCGCAAGGGCTGGCTCGAGGTCATGCTCGGGCATTTCTCCGACCCTGCGGTCGCACTGGTCGCGCCGAGGATCGTGGCTCTCGAACCCGAAGGCAACGCTCTGGCCCGGTACGAGCACGCCCGGTCGTCGCTGGACCTGGGTCGCAAGGAAGCCGCGGTTCGAGCGGGCAGCTCTGTCTCCTACGTCCCGAGCGCCGCAATGCTCATCCGTCGCCACGTCGCCGAGGAGTGCAACGGATTCGACGAATCCATGCACGTCGCCGAGGACGTCGATCTCTGCTGGCGGTTGCAGGAGGCGGGGTGGCGGCTGCGCTACGAGCCCGTTGCCAACGTCGCGCACGATCATCGCGTCACGTTCGGTCGGTGGTTCGGCCGCAAGCTGTTCTACGGCACCGGAGCAAGTCCACTCGCGGACCGGCATCCGGGCATGGTGCCCCCGCTCTCGATGTCACCGTGGACTCTGATCTCCTGCCTGTTCGCGATCAGTTTCACCAAGTTCGGCCTACTGGGCGCGTTGCTGACGCTCGGGGCGACGACAGGCAGGCTCCGCAGGATGTTCCTCGGGCTCGACCAACCGACCCGCATCGCGGCGATCCTGGCAACGGAAGGGTTCATCGGCGGGCTCTGGCAACTCGCGTCGGCGATGTGTCGACATTATTGGCCCATCACACTTCTGGCGGTCGTGCTGTCGAGTCGAATCCGCAGGATTGCGCTGGGAATCGCTGTCGCAGATGCGATGACGGACTGGTACAAGCATCGCGAGCTCGGTGGGCTCGACCCCATTCGATACGCGTTCTTCAAGCGCGTCGACGATGTCGCGTACGGAGCCGGACTGTGGACCGGGGCGGCACGGTCTCGCAGCCTGAAAGCCTTGACACCCCGAATGGACACATGAGCCCCAGCCGCACGGTCGACGTGATCGTCGTCGGCGGCGGATCGTGCGGCGCCGTCGTCGCGTCGAGGCTCAGCGAGGATCCTTCGTGCTCGGTCCGGCTCCTCGAAGCAGGGCCCGGATTCCGGACCGTCGACGAGGTTCCGCCGGATGTGCTCGACGCACGTGTACTTCCCCTGGGGGCCGACAGTCCGTGGCTCGACACGTACTCCGCCGATCTGGCGGACGGTATCGCCGCTCGGGTCTCGCGGGGGCGAGTGCTCGGTGGGTCGGGCGCGGTCAACGGTGGATACTTCGTGCGCGCCCGGCCGGACGACTTCGATGCGTGGCCTGCATCGTGGTCTTTCGCGGATGTACTGCCGTACTTCTCGGCGCTGGAACGGGACCTCGACTTCACCGGGCCCTATCACGGCAGCGAGGGACCGATGCCCGTGTCGCGGGTGCTGCCCGGAGCGGGAAGCGCCATGACAGAGGCCTTCGTTGCTGCGGCCGAACGCGCCGGGTTCGCGTTCGACGAGGACAAGAACTCGCCGTACTCGGCGGACGGCGTAGGCCCGGTGCCGCGCAACATCTCCGGAGGGGTGCGAACGAATGCCGCTCTGGCGTACCTTCTTCCGGCGTCGGATCGTCCCAACCTTCAGGTCCGCAGCGACGCAACTGTTCTCGGCATCGTCGTCGATCGGATGCGCGCGGTCGGGGTCGCCGTCGACCACGGCGGTACGAGGGAGATGCTACGGGCGGAGCGAATCATATTGTGTGCGGGAGCAGTTCGGACCCCGCAGCTGCTGATGCTCTCCGGTATCGGGCCTGCGGGCCGGCTGGGCGCGCTCGACATCCGGACCGTCGTGGATCAACCGAACGTGGGACGTGGTTTCAGTGATCATCCGGAAGTAACTCTGCCGTACAGTGTTTCGTCGACCGGTCCCGCATCGTCGCCCATGGAGGCGGTGCTGCACGTCGGAGACCTCGAGATCCGCCCCTACTCGGCTCCGTTCGACCGCATGATCGCAGGCCTCCCGGCCGGGGATCCGCTGATCGGAGTCGGCCTGATGCGACCCGAGTCGAGAGGGGACATCGAGCTGGTGTCGTCGGACCCGGCGATCGCGCCCCGGGTTCGGTACCGATACCTGGAATCCGTCGCCGACCGGCGGGCGTTGGCGTCCGGACTGGAACTCGTCGCCGAGCTCATCGAGAACACCGAATCCGTCGAGGGCGACCTCGACGGGTTCGTGCGCGCCAGGCTGGGGACATCGCTTCACCTCTCGGGAAGCTGCGCGATGGGCGGGGAGGACGCCGTCCTGGACGACACGTGCGCGGTGCGCGGCGTCGACGGGTTGTACGTGGTCGACACGTCTGCCTTCCCCGTCGTTCCTTCGCGAGGGCCCCACGCGACGGCGATCATGCTCGCCGAACGCGCCTGCCGCCTCATTCGTGGCTCGGTGGCGTAAGTTCGTGGTCTGTGGACCATTCTCGGTTCCGCAGAGAATGGGGCACCCCGCCATGTCTGACAAATCTCCTCGCAGTTCGATGTCCAAGAAACAAGGAAAGTCGTTGAAGGAGAAGCGCGCGGACAAGAAAATGAAGGCCTCGGGCGACACCGGCATCGACATCTCGGCGACCGTCAAAAAGCGCTGACCGCGCCGGGCACCCAGCTCGGTCCGGTAACCCCCGCGACGCAGGTCGAGAATGCACGGGCCCTCCGGCCTCGGCGATCCCCGCCGGGCTCGGTGGGCCTGTATTCTGCGTGTGTGAGCTGCGTTACAGTAGTGTGACCGCGCCAGAAGAGGTACTTGTGTGATGACTGGAAGAACGCCAGGACAGGGGAACCCCTGGGTTGCCCTTCGCCCTGGTGAGGACATCGACGTGCTCGCACGTCGGGTGACCACAGCGCACCGCTCTTTCGTGGAGGACTCCTCGTCCACCGCCAGTGTTCGTTCCGTGGTCCTCGATTCCTGGATGCGCAGCCGCACCAAAGGTGTCGACCCCGACGGTGGAAACGACTCGATCGTGTTGTCCGGTGCGGAACTGGAGCGCTATCGCTCCGAGCACCCCATGTCCATCATCAGGCCGGTCATCCGCAAGCTGCTGGTCGAGGATGCCGCGGACACCGGCTTGCTCGTCGCGATCTCCGACGCCGAGGGCCGGCTGCTGTGGGTCGAGGGAGATTCGGCTGCGAAGGATCGCGCGATGTCGATGAACTTCGCCGAAGGCGTCGACTGGAGCGAAGAAAGCAAAGGGACCAACGCTCCCGGCACGGCGCTCGCGGTCGACCACTGCGTCCAGATCTTCGCCGCCGAGCACTTCAGCAGGACCGTGCACGAGTGGAGTTGTTCCGCGGCGCCCGTCCATCACCCGACGAGCGGACAGATCCTCGGCGCGATCGATATCACCGGCGGTCCTCGCGTTGCGGTTCCCGAGGTGTTGTCTCTGATTCGCGCCACTGTCGCCGCCGCCGAGTCGGAATTGCGTGTGCATCTGATGAATTCGCCGAAGTCGTTGGGTGACAGTGCTCCTCGGTTGGAGGTGCTCGGTTCGGGCCGGCCCGGGTTGACGAAAGGAAGCGGTCGCAGCGCGCTGTCGCAGCGGCATGCGGAGATCCTGTTGCTCCTGGCCGATCACCCGGAGGGTCTCAGTTCCGATCATCTCGCCGTACTGCTCGACGAGCAGGAATTGGACTCGGTGACCATCCGCGCCGAGATGTCGCGACTACGCAAAGCATTCGGAAGTGCAGGTCTGGCGTCGAGGCCTTATCGGCTCGTAGGCGAACTGACCACCGATGTCTCCGACATCCGGCGCGCCCTCGACCGCGGCGACATCGAGGGGGCGTTGCGCATCTACACCGGTCCCGTTCTTCCCGGGTCCACGGCACCCGGCATCGAGGACATCAGAGAAGAACTTCGCTCCCGGGTCCAAGCCGCGCTGCTGCGGGCAGGGGATCCGGTGTTGCTGGCCCAGTGGACGTCGTCGATCCACGGGCGCACCGATGTGTACGCGTGGGAAGCGTACCGGGCCACGCTCAGTCAGGACTCCGCACTGTACGGGCAGGTCAGCGCCAGAATCGAGCATCTCGACCGCCAGCTCGGCGTCTGATCCGTCGGGCCGGGCGCCCAGCAGAAATTGCACGCAGTGCAGCAACGTAGTTGCAACGTTGCGCACTCTAGTGTCTTGAATCACATCAGTTGATGAACGACGAAGGAGTCACTAGATGTCCGTCTATGCCCGTCCAGGTACCGCCGATGCAAAGATGTCGTTCCAGCCGCGCTACGACAACTGGATCGGTGGCGAGTGGGTACCACCAGTCAAGGGCCAGTACTTCGAGAACCCGACTCCCGTCACCGGTGAGAACTTCTGCGAGGTCGCCCGCTCCACGTCCGAGGACATCGAACTCGCCCTCGATGCTGCACACGCCGCCGCACCCGCCTGGGGCAAGACCTCCGCAGCCGAGCGCGCCGTGGTCCTCAACAAGATCGCCGACCGCATCGCGGAGAACCTCGAGTCCATTGCGCTCGCCGAGTCCTGGGACAACGGCAAGCCGATCCGTGAGACCCTCAACGCCGACATTCCGCTCGCCGTCGACCACTTCCGTTACTTCGCCGGATGCATTCGGGCACAGGAAGGTTCGTTGTCGGAGATCGACGACGACACGGTGGCCTACCACTTCCACGAGCCGCTCGGTGTCGTCGGGCAGATCATTCCCTGGAACTTCCCGATCCTCATGGCCGTGTGGAAACTCGCGCCGGCACTTGCCGCAGGCAACGCCGTCGTGCTCAAGCCGGCCGAGCAGACGCCCGCGTCCATCCTGCACCTGATCTCCATCATCGGTGACCTGTTGCCTCCGGGCGTCGTCAACATCGTCAACGGCTTCGGCACCGAGGCGGGCAAGCCTCTCGCGTCGAGCCCGCGTATCGCGAAGATCGCGTTCACCGGCGAGACCACCACCGGCCGCCTGATCATGCAGTACGCCTCGCAGAACCTGATCCCCGTCACCCTCGAACTGGGCGGCAAGAGCCCCAACGTGTTCTTCTCCGACGTCCTGTCCTCCAACGACGACTACCAGGACAAGGCGCTCGAGGGCTTCACGATGTTCGCCCTCAACCAGGGCGAGGTCTGCACCTGCCCGTCCCGCTCGCTCATCCAGGCGGACATCTACGACGAGTTCCTGGCGCTCGCCGCGATTCGTACCAAGGCAGTGCGCCAAGGTGATCCGCTGGACACCGAGACGATGATCGGTGCGCAGGCATCCAACGATCAGCTCGAGAAGATCCTCTCCTACATCGAGATCGGCAAGGGCGAAGGCGCTCAGGTCGTCACCGGCGGAGAGCGCGCACAGCTCGGCGGAGATCTCAACGGCGGCTACTACGTCCAGCCGACCATCTTCACCGGCAAGAACAACATGCGTATCTTCCAGGAGGAGATCTTCGGACCGGTCGTCTCGGTCACGTCCTTCAAGGACTACGACGAAGCGATCTCCATCGCCAACGACACCCTCTACGGCCTCGGCGCCGGCGTGTGGTCTCGTGACGGTGGCGTCGCCTACCGCGCCGGCCGCGACATCAAGGCCGGGCGAGTGTGGACCAACACCTACCACCAGTACCCGGCGCACGCTGCCTTCGGCGGGTACAAGCAGTCCGGCATCGGTCGTGAAAACCACAAGATGATGCTCGACCACTACCAGCAGACGAAGAACCTCCTGGTCAGCTACGCCCAGAAGGCTCAGGGCTTCTTCTGATGTCCGACGCGCGACCTCCAGCGCGTCTCAGCGCATCGGGTCCGGCTCCGCCTGCGCGTCTCAGAGCCACCGCCGGGGCGATGGAGCTTCTCCGTCGCCTCGGCGGGATCCACGGCGCGTTGATGATGCATCAGTCCGGAGGGTGCTGCGACGGCTCGTCGCCGATGTGTTATCCAGCAGGGGAATTCATCGTCGGCGATCGGGATGTGCTGCTCGGTCTGTTGGATCTGCGGCTCGGCGTCGGCGACATCCCGGATGATCTCCCCGAGGGCGACGACGCAGTGCCCGTGTGGATTTCAGGTTCACAGTTCGAGGCGTGGAAGCACACCCAGATGGTGCTCGACGTGGTGCCCGGGCGTGGTTCCGGGTTCTCGTTGGAAACCCCTGAGGGGCTTCGATTTCTCAGCCGCGGACGGGCGTTCACTCAGCAGGAGTTCGACGTACTGAAGGAGCTGACACCGTTCGTCGGAGTCGACTGGGAAGAGGGGCGCAGGCCTCCCGTTCCCGACGACGTCATCGTCGTCGCCGAAGCGGTCGACGCCTGCCCGGTCCCGGGCATGCTGCAGGGCTGACCACTCACAAGGGAGGTGGGCGCCTACAGTCGAACGCGTGAAATCTTCCAGTACGACGCCTGCCGGTGCGGAGACCGAGAGCCTCCGCACCGTCGTCATCGCCTTCGGCGCCAATCTGGGTGTCGCGATTGCCAAGACAGTCGCTGCGGTGATCACGGGTTCGGCGTCGATGGTCGCCGAGGCGTCGCATTCGTGGGCGGACACCGGCAACGAGATATTCCTGCTCGTCGCCAACAAACGAGGCTCCCGCGGCCCCGACGACCGGAGACCGCTGGGATACGGCAGGGAAGCGTATTTCTGGTCGACACTCGCCGCGGTCGGTTTGTTCGTCGCGGGCGCCGCGGTGTCGATCTGGCACGGCATCACCTCGCTCCTCGCGGGCGAATCCAGCAGCGAGAACTACACCGTCGCGTACGTCGTACTCGCGCTGGCGTTCGTGCTGGAGGGAATCTCGTTCCTTCAATCGGTTCGGCAGATCCGCGGTGAAGCAGCCGAGTACGAGAAGGACTTCTTCGACTACGCACTCGAGACGTCCGATCCGACACTGCGTGCCGTGTTCGCCGAGGACAGCGCGGCCCTCATCGGCATCGTCATTGCCGCTGCAGGCATCGGACTGCATCAGCTCACCGGGTCCAGTGCCTACGACGCCGTCGGTTCGATTCTCGTCGGTGTTCTGCTCGCCGTCGTCGCCTTCGTGCTCATCGACCGAAATCGACGTTTTCTCACCGGCGAACCGGGTTCGCGAGCATTATGGAACGCAGTGGTGGAGCGAATCGAACAGCTTCCGGAGGTGGCGTCCGTTCGGTTCGTTCGCATCGAATTCGTCGGTCCGAAGCAGATCCTTCTGGTCGCGAGCGTCGACCTCGTCGGCGACTCGGTCGAATCCTCGATCGCGCACACACTCCGGCGGCTGGAGCGTGAGCTCGAGACCAACAAGGCTGTGGTGGACGCAGTACTGACAGTCGCAGAACCCGACGAGGGAGATGTCGGTCCGACACCGAGCCACTGACGTAATTCGCTCGTCATATTGCGATGACTCGGTGCTTACACCGCGGGCATATCTTGATTCGGATTCGCTCACCCGCGAAAGAAGTCGCATCGCTTCGAGAGAGGCCGGCCATGTCCGTCACAGAACCAACACCCACCCATCACGACGGGACCGAGTCGCACGTAGAGGGCAGCGACTATCTGGCCAAACGCCAGCTGAAGAAGGGCACGGCGGGATGGGTCCTCCTCGCTGGACTCGGCGTCAGCTACGTCATCTCCGGTGACTACTCGGGCTGGAACTTCGGTCTCGAACAGGGTGGCTTCGGTGGCTTGCTCATCGCAGGCATCCTCATCGCAGGCATGTACCTGGCCATGGTCCTCGGCATGGCCGAGATGTCGTCGGCGTTACCGGCGGCGGGCGGTGGGTACACGTTCGCTCGTCGCGCACTCGGACCGTGGGGTGGATTCGCAACCGGCACCGCCATTCTCATCGAATACGCCATCGCTCCGGCAGCCATCGCCACCTTCATCGGTGCGTACGTCGAGTCTCTCGGATTGTTCGGCATCACCGACGGTTGGTGGGTGTACCTCGCGGTGTATGCCATCTTCATCGGCATCCACCTCGCAGGTGCCGGTGAGGCACTCAAGATCATGTTCGTCATCACCGCCATCGCCCTCGTCGGTCTGGTGATCTTCGCGGTATCGGCACTGGGACAATTCGACTCGGCCAACCTCACCGACATCGCGCCGACGGACGCCGCGGGCGCGTCGAGCTTCCTTCCGTTCGGCTATCTCGGAATCTGGGCGGCGGTTCCGTTCGCGATCTGGTTCTTCCTCGCCATCGAAGGGGTTCCGCTCGCCGCAGAAGAAGCGAAGGATCCCACCAAGAACGTGCCGCGCGGCATCATCGCGGCCATGGGCGTCCTGCTGCTGACCGGCGCCGGGGTTCTGCTCCTGGTGACCGGTGCGGGCGGCGCCGACGCCATGCAGGCGTCGGGCAACCCGCTTGTCGAAGCCCTCGGCGACGGCACGGCCGCCAAGGTGGTCAACTACATCGGGCTCGCCGGCCTCGTCGCCAGCTTCTTCTCCATCATGTACGCCTACTCGCGTCAGCTCTTCGCGCTGTCGCGGGCCGGGTACCTGCCGAAGACCCTGTCGGTGACCAACTCTCGCAAAGCGCCGACGCTCGCGCTGATCGTCCCCGGCATCATCGGTTTCCTCCTCTCGCTCACGGGTCAGGGAGCGATGTTGCTCAACATGGCCGTGTTCGGTGCCGCGCTCAGTTACGTTCTGATGATGGTCAGTCACATCGTTCTGCGACGTAAAGAACCGACCATGCCGCGGCCGTACCGGACCCCGGGCGGCATCGTCACCACGGGCTTCGCACTCGTCGTCGCAGCGCTGGCTGTGGTCGCCACGTTCCTCGTCGACAGCACGGCAGCGCTGTGGTGCCTCGGGGTCTTCGCTGCGTTCATGCTGTACTTCGGGCTCTACAGCCGTCATCATCTCGTGGCGAACTCGCCGGACGAAGAATTCGCAGCCCTCGCGAAAGCAGAAGCCGAACTCGAATGAGCACGTACTCACACCAGGTATCCGGTGCCAACTTCTCGTTCGACGGCCTCGTCGAGCTGATGGCGAAGGCAACACCGTTGCGGTCGGGTGACGAATTGGCCGGGTGCGCGGCACAGTCCGACGCCGAACGAGCTGCCGCGCAATGGGCACTGTCCGACGTCTCGCTCGACGTGTTCCTCGAAGATCTCCTCGTTCCGTACGAGAGCGACGAGGTCACCCGGCTCATCATCGACTCGCACGACCGCACTGCCTTCGGTGCGATCTCGCATCTGACGGTCGGTGGGCTCCGGGACTGGCTGCTCGACGCCGCCGCCTCGAAGGATTCGGCGTCGACTCTGCGATCCGTCGCACCGGGGTTGACTCCGGAAATGGTTGCGGCCGTCAGCAAGATCATGCGCAATCAGGATCTGATCTCGGTGGCGCGGGCTGCCGAGGTGACATCGGCGTTCAGGACAACCGTCGGACTCCCTGGGACGTTGAGCACGCGATTGCAGCCCAATCACCCGACCGACGATCCACGCGGAATCGCCGCCGCGACTCTCGACGGTCTGCTGCTCGGATCGGGTGACGCAGTGATCGGCATCAACCCGGCGACGGACTCGCCGCACGCGACGTCCGATCTGCTCTTTCTGCTGGACGAGATCCGGCAACGGTTCGAGATCCCCACACAGTCGTGTGTGCTCTCGCACGTCACGACGACGATGGAACTCATCTCCAAGGGCGTTCCGGTGGATCTGGTGTTCCAGTCCGTGGCAGGGACCGAAGGGGCCAATTCAGGCTTCGGTGTCAACGTCTCATTGCTGCGAGAGGCCAACGAGGCAGGCCGGTCGCTGCACCGGGGAACCGTCGGGAACAACGTCATGTATCTGGAGACGGGGCAGGGTTCGGCGCTCAGTGCAGGCGCCCACCTCGGCGCCGGGGGACGCCCGGTCGACCAGCAGACCCTGGAGGCACGCGCATACGCCGTGTGCCGTGATCTCGAACCGTTACTGGTCAACACCGTCGTCGGATTCATCGGACCGGAGTACCTGTACGACGGCAAGCAGATCGTCCGTGCCGGGCTGGAGGATCACTTCTGCGGCAAGCTCCTGGGCCTGCCGATGGGCGTCGACGTCTGCTACACCAACCACGCCGAAGCGGACCAGGACGACATGGACACCCTTCTCACGCTGCTCGGTGCAGCCGGAGTCGCGTTCGTGATCGCAGTCCCCGGAGCCGACGACGTGATGCTCGGTTACCAGAGTCTGAGCTTCCACGACGTTCTGTACGTGCGGCAGGTGCTCGGGCTGAAGCCCGCACCGGAATTCGCAGCATGGCTGGACCGGCTCGGCATGGTCGACGGCAGCGGTCGAATCCTCGACGTCGACGCACTGAGGTCGCCGTTGCGTTCGCTGACGAGTGCACGATGAGCGCCGTAGAACGCGCCGACGACGGATTCTGGCAGGAGCTGCGTCTGAGTACGCAGGCGCGAATCGGACTGGGGCGTACCGGAGACTCGCTGCCCACCCGCCGAGTGCTCGAGTTCCGATCGGCACACGCGGCTGCGCGGGATGCCGTGCACATGCCACTGGACGTCGACGACACAGCGGCGGCCGTGGAGAAGATCGGCATCGGGGTACCGGCGGTCGTGACGTCCAAGGCGACCTCTCGCGCGGAGTATCTGCGACGGCCCGATCTCGGACGGACCCCCGACGACCTGTCCTCCATCACCCCAGGTGACTTCGACCTCGGATTCGTCCTCGGTGACGGGCTGTCACCCCGGGCCCTGATGGATCACGGACCGTCGATGCTCGCGGCGCTGGTCGAAGAACTGTCCGATGTGTACAGCCTTGCCCCGCCCGTCATCGCCACCGAGGCCCGCGTCGCGTTGGGTGACCACATCGCGGAGGCAATGGGTGTTCGCACCGTCGTCGTACTCATCGGTGAGCGGCCAGGGCTGTCGGTAGCGGACAGCTTGGGGATCTACCTGACGCATCTGCCTGCACCCGGAAAGTCCGACGCCGACCGCAACTGCATCTCCAACATTCATCCGCCGGAAGGGCTGGGGTACGAGCAGTCCGCCAGGATCGTTGCCAGTCTCGTCGCCGGCGCTCGCAGGCTCGGCAGGTCCGGTGTTGCGTTGAAGGACACCTCGCGCGCGGACGCACTCGAGAACTCCGAAGTGCTGACCATCGAGTAGTACACCCTTTCGGGGGTAGGCGACTTGTGACGGCAATCACTACTGTGGTCGACATGGAAAGTCGTAGTTATTCGTCCGGGCCGTCGTCGACAGCGTTGCTCGAGGAGACCATCGGCCAGAACCTCGACCGAACCGTAGCCGAGTACGCCGGTCACGATGCACTGGTCGACGTCCCCTCCGGCAGACGGTGGACGTACTCCGAGTTCCTCGCCGACGTCGAACTGCTCGCCGCGGGCCTGCTGGTCAAAGGCGTGACGACAGGTGATCGAGTGGGAATCTGGGCGCCCAACTGTCCCGAATGGGTGCTCGCGCAATACGCGACCGCCAAGATCGGCGCAATTCTGGTCAACATCAATCCCGCGTATCGCACGCACGAGTTGAAATTCGTCCTGAATCAGGCCGGAGTGTCGGTTCTGTTGTCCGCGCAGGAATTCAAGGGCTCGGACTACGGCGCGATGATCGAGGACGCACGCGAGGAGACCGTGCGGGAGGTCGTTTTCATCGGGAGCTTCGGCTGGGAACTGATGACCGACCGCGGACACCGGGCACTCGCCGAAAACCCTTCCCTGGTCGCGGACGTGCAGAGCTCGTTGGCGCCGAAGGATCCGATCAACATTCAATACACCTCGGGCACAACAGGGTTTCCCAAGGGCGCGACCCTGAGTCACCGAAACATCTTGAACAACGGGTACTTCGTCGGTGAGTTGTGCCATTACACCGAACACGATCGCGTGTGCATTCCGGTGCCGTTCTATCACTGCTTCGGGATGGTGATGGGAAACCTGGCCTGTACGTCGCACGGTGCGGCGATGGTCGTTCCCGGACTCTCGTTCGATCCGGCGTCCACGTTGGCCGCCGTGGAGCAGGAGAAGTGCACGTCCCTGTACGGGGTACCCACCATGTTCATCGCCGAACTCGCTCTACCGGAATTCGATTCGTACGACCTGTCCTCGCTCCGCACCGGCATCATGGCCGGCTCGCCGTGCCCCACCGAGGTGATGAAGCAGGTCATCGAAAGGATGGGCATGGCCGAAGTGTCCATCTGCTACGGCATGACCGAGACTTCCCCCGTGTCGCTGCAGACACGCAGCGACGACACCATCGAACAACGCGTCTCCACCGTCGGCGCCGTCGGGCCGCACCTCGAAGTACAGATCGTCGACCCCGTCGGCGGATCGACCGTCGCCCAGGGGGAGTCCGGTGAACTGTGCACCCGCGGATACTCGGTGATGCTGGGCTACTGGAACCAGCCGGAGAAAACAGCCGAGGCCATCGACGCCGACGGATGGATGCACACCGGCGACATCGGTGTCATGGACTCCGACGGCTACGTTTCCATCACCGGCCGCATCAAGGACATGGTCATCCGCGGTGGCGAGAACGTCTACCCCCGAGAGATCGAGGAATTTCTATACACCCACCCCGACATCCTCGACGCCCAGGTCATCGGAGTTCCCGACGCCAAATACGGTGAGGAACTGATGGTCTGGATACGGATGCAGGACGGAGCAACCCCGCTGGACGCGGATTCGATCCACGCCTTCTGTGCGGGCAAACTGGCGCACTACAAAATTCCGCGCTACGTGCACATCGTCGACGAGTTTCCCATGACCGTCACAGGCAAGGTCCGCAAAGTCGAAATGCGCGAGCGGTCGCTGGATCTGATCTAGTTCTCGGAGGCAGGTGCCGTGCTCCGAGGACAGTCAGCGCGGTTGTGAACGCACATTCAGCTCATGAGTGCACGGGCCCTGGCTCGTTCGAATCGCATGAACACCTCCGCGAAATTCCACAGGTCCCTCCAGACCCAGCGGATGACCTGGTAGCCCTCGTCACGCAGGGCGTCCTCCCTGGCCTTCTCGCGAGCTAGGTTCCGGGAGTCGCCGCCGTACTTGCCCAGCCCGTCGAACTCGCCGATGATTCGTAACTTCGGCCAGAAGAAGTCCACCCGGAAATCGAGCAAGGGGACTCTGTACTGCAGAGTGGGAGTGGGTATTCCGTGCTCCTCCATCCGCAGTCGACTGAGGGATTCGCCTGCGCTTTCGCTGAGTCCGTTCATCCGGTGAACCGCCCGCCGCGCTGCGGCTATGTTGTGCAGCCTCGAACTCCGCTCGAGGGCGTCGGCGAGCTCGTCCGGCGTGATCGCGAACTTGCGCAGTGCCGAGTCGCCGATCACCACTGCATGATCCAGGTCGAGCACGCGCGCGGTGTCGACGATCGTGCGCGCCGGGGAGGTAACCGGTACCGGCCCGAGTTCGACAGTGGTGGACGGCGTCAGACGGCCCGTATGCACGTGAAGGCTCGAGGTCCTCCTGGCCCCTGTCGCACGATCGGCCGTGAGGTGCACGCGCCCGAGGTCGGTGTTCCACATCGTCAAGCCGTGCAGCACCGCAGCGGAGACGTGGCTCACCACATGTCCCCGCTTTCCTCGAACTGCGGCGACGGCTCTGAGTCGATGAACGCCCGCCGGTGTCAGAGCATCGAATCGATCTGCTGGACAGTAGATCCCGGTGGCGACCTTTCTGATCTCACCGGAGGCGATCATTCGACGGAACTCGTCGTCGCTGTATCCGGCGGCGGATGCTGCTGCACGGGTGAGGAAGCCATCGGCGTCGGGATGCATGCGGTGATCGTGCAGTTGATGAGGCGTCGAAACCACCCCCTCGCGTCCGATTGTGGACGGACGAGGGGGTTGTGGATGAATTCTGGTTCGCTCGTACCATTCCGTCCGGTGTCCTCACAACGTCGATGGTGTTTTCACAACACGCATCAGCGTTGTGAACGCACATCCTCGTTGTGAGAAGCGACGCTCGGGGGATACTGGAACGCATGACCGAACCGCAGTGGACACCGTCGACGGAGGACGTCGAGAGCGCTCGCATCACCGACTTCACGCGGGAGGTGGAGCGCAGGCACGGCGTCTCGCTGCCGGATTACACGGCGCTGTGGCGATGGTCGACGCAGAATCTGGATGAGTTCTGGCGTCAGGTCTGGGATTACTTCGACGTCGTTGCCTCCCAGCCCGCGACCTCGGTGCTCGGCTCGTCCGATATGCCGGGGGCGCAGTGGTTTCCAGGAGCCGAGCTCAACTACGTCGACCAGGTGAGACGCCACGTGCGAGACGATCGTCCGGCCATCGTCCACGTCGGTGAGGACGGTGCCCGATCCGAGCTTTCCTGGGCCGAACTCGCGCGTCAGTGTGCTGCGTTGGCGGACGCTCTGCGCCGCGAGGGCGTCGTGCCAGGGGACCGTGTCGTCGGATACCTACCGAACATCCCGGAGGCGGTGGTCGCATTCCTCGCAGCGGCCGGCATCGGGGCGGTGTGGTCGGCCTGTGGACAGGACTACTCACCGTCGGCGGCGATCGATCGTCTCGGGCAGTTGGACCCGAAGGTCCTCGTCGTCGCCGACGGGTATTCCTACGGCGGCAAGTTTCACGAAAAGAGTGCCGACGCGGCAGAACTACGCGACGGCCTCCCGACGGTTCGGACGGTCGTCCAGGTCGGAAGCAATGTCGCCGAAGGAGCGATGTCGTGGGAGGAGTGCACGGCAGGCGAGCACGAGTGGGTCACGACGCCCGTTCCGTTCGACCACCCGCTGTGGGTGGTGTTCTCGTCCGGCACGACAGGTCTGCCGAAGGGGATCGTCCACGGGCACGGGGGAGTCCTGCTCGAGCATCTGAAGGCCGTTGCGCTGCAATCGGATATCGGTGCCGACGACGTCTTCTTCTGGTACACGAGCCCGAGTTGGATGATGTGGAACTTCCAGGTCGCCGGCTTGCTCGTCGGGGCGACCATCGTGTGCAGCGACGGGAGCCCGTCCTATCCCGCGCCCGACGGGTTGTGGTCGATCGCGGCGGCGGAGTCGGTGACGTTCCTCGGCACCAGCCCTGGTTACGTTCTGTCCTGCATCAAAGCGGACTCCGTTCCGTCTCGTGATCACGATCTGAGTGCGCTTCGCGCGATCGGTATCACCGGGTCCAGCATGCCTGCGTCGTCGTCGGAGTGGTTGGCGCGGAGCGTCGGTGAGCGGGTTCCGGTCTTCTCCATCTCGGGTGGAACCGATGTCGTGTCCGCATTTGCCGGCGGTGTTCGCACTGTTCCGGTGTGGCCGGGGGAGTTGTCGGCGCCGTTTCTCGGAGTTGCGCTCGACGCGTTCGACGAGGACGGACACTCCGTGACCGGGGAGGTCGGGGAACTGGTGGTCACGAAGCCGATGCCGTCGATGCCGGTGCGGTTCTGGAACGACACCGACGGAGAGCGATACCGAGACGCGTACTTCGACACCTATCCCGGCGTGTGGAGGCACGGGGACTGGATCACGCGCACCGACCACGGGAGCGTCGTCGTGCACGGCAGGTCCGACTCGACGTTGAACCGCAACGGTATTCGTATGGGCAGCGCCGACATCTACCAGGCCGTGGAATCCCTGCCGGAAATCGTCGAAGCTCTGGTCCTGGGAGTCGAATCCGAGGACGGTGGTTACTGGATGCCGCTGTTCGTCGTGCTGGCGGACGGCGAGGAGCTGAGCGACGTGTTGCAGGACAAGATCAAGGACTCGATTCGTCGACACGCATCGCCTCGGCACGTACCGGACGTGATCATCGCTGCGCCCGGGATTCCGCACACCCGGACCGGCAAGAAGCTCGAAGTGCCGCTGAAGAAGATCTTTCAGGGGCGAGACGCCGCGCGTTCCCTCGACCGATCGGCCGTCGACGCCCCGGACCTCATCGACTGGTACACGGATGTCGGTCGGAATCGTCAGGGCTGACGAGTCCACTTCGCCAGGTACTCCTTCTCCGCTGGACTGATCCGCCGCAGGCGCTCCGATCCGACGTCGACCATCGCCATTCGTGTCGTGGCCAGCACGGCCGGAGCGGAGTCCGCCGCAGCGCCCGCTGCGCGCACCTCGTAACCGATCGTGAAATCGACCGAACGCACCTGCTCGAACCAGAGCGTGACATCGAGCGGACTGTCCGAGTGGCGCAGGGGCTTCTTGTACGCGATGTTCACGTTCGCGATCAACGCGCTCTTGATCAAGGACTCGTTGGCCTGCGCGGCCCGATCTTCCGGACGTTCCCCTGGCGCGTCTCCAGTGCTGAGCAGCCACTCGATTCTGGCTTCCTCCAGCAAAGTGACCATCCGCGCATGATTGATGTGCGCGAAAGCGTCCATGTCCGACCAGCGGACGGTGATCGTGGCGTGGTAGCCGGGCTTCGAGTTCGTCACCGCATCACGGTCTCACGTCCCTCGGTGTTCTAGAGTCCGGGTGTGTTGATCAAGAACGTGGTCCTGACTCCAGGCGGCGGCGCGGTGGACGTACAGACGGTCGACGGCCGGATCGCCGACATCAGCGCAACCACGGCGTCGGGCAGCGCGATCGAGGGCGACACTCTCGACGGGCGCGGCGCGGCTCTGCTGCCGTCCTTCGTCGACAACCACGTTCATCTGACGCAGTGGGCGACGTCGCTGACGCGCATCGACGTCTCCGGTGCCGATTCCGCTGCGGATCTCGCGGACATCCTGGCTCGCTCGAACGAGCGGCACGGTTCGGGGATTCTCCGAGCGCAGGGATTCCGCGACGCCTTGTGGCCGGACGCCCCGCACAAGGACATCCTGCAGAACGCGTTGCCCGGCCGTCGAGCGGCGATCACGAGCATGGATCTGCACACTCTGTGGCTCAGCCCTGCGCTCCTGGACGACCTCGGGATCGATCATCCGACGGGTGTGCTTCGAGATCACGACTGCATGGAGGGCCTCGGCGCTCTCGATCGGCTGGCCGACCCCGTGGACAGTGATTGCGGTGCCCTCGCCGCGACACGAGAACTCGCACGACGAGGTATCACCGCCGTCACCGACTTCGAGTACGCGGACAATCGAGCCGTGTGGACCCGACGGTCGGCGCTGGGGCGCGCCGATGTCCGCGTCGACTTCACGGTCTGGCCCGAGTGGCTCGACCACGAACTGGAACGCGGCGCAGCCACCGGCGACATCGTCGCCGACGGTGTCGCGCTCGGACCGCTGAAGGTCATGTTCGACGGTTCGCTCAACACGAGGACGGCCTGCTGCCACGACCCGTATCCCGGCGGCACGTCGAGCGGGGTGCTGCTCGAGACGCCCGAGGACCTCGTGGCCGTCATGAGGCGGGCCAGGGCGGGCGGCATCACTCCGGCGATCCACGCCATCGGGGACCGCGCCAACTCGCTCGCACTGGACGCATTCGAGACTGTCGGCGGGGGAGGCCGCATCGAGCACGCTCAGCAGATCCGCCCCGGGGACATCCCGCGATTCGCCGCCACAGGCGTCGCAGCGTCGATTCAGCCCCAACATGCGATGAGCGATCGGGACGTGGCCGACGAGCTGTGGGCGGGACGAAGCTCGATCGCGTACCCCTACCTGTCTCTGCACCGGGCGGGAGCGCGGCTGCTGGTCGGGTCCGACGCCCCCGTCAGTCCTCCCAGCCCGCTCGACGCGGTCGCCGACGCCGTCTGGCGCACCGACGACGAGCGACCACCGTGGCAGCCGTCGGAGGCACTGCCGCTGGGCGTCGCGCTCGCCGCGGCGTCCGGGGGGCGACACTCCGTCGAACTCGGGTCGAAGGCGGACCTGGTGCTGCTCGCCGAGCATCCTGCACGGCTCGGCAACCGCGATCTCCGTGCCGTCCCCATTCTCGCCACCGTGCTCGGCGGCAGGCTGACGTTCGACAGTGCCTTCGCATGAACGACACCGGTTCCTGGCGCCGATACGAGGCGTCGACGCTACCCGCGCCGTTGGCCGCAGCTCTGTCGGCTTTCGTCGACCAGGGATATCACGGCACCTCCGTACGAGAAATCGCCGGACGAGCAGGGTTGTCCGTCCCTGGCCTGTACCACCACTACCCGTCCAAGCAGGCCCTGCTCGTCGGACTGATGACAGCAGCGATGGACGAGCTGCTGGAGAGATCGAGATCAGCAGAGACCGAGGCCGGGCCGTCGCCACGAAAACGGTTCGACGCCGTGGTCGAGTCGTTGCTGCTGTTCCACATGCACCGGCGTGAGCAGGCATTCCTCGGGTCGACGGAGATCCGAAGCCTCGACGAGGTGAACCGCATCGACTACGTCGGTAGGCGCGATGAGCAGCAGCGCATGGTCGACGCCATCGTCGCCGACGGGATCGCATCCGGAGACTTCGGCCTCGATCACGCCGAGGACGCCTCGCGAGCAGTCACGACGATGTGCATCGGAGTCGCCGGCTGGTACCGGCCGGACGGGCCCCTGGCGCCGTCGGAACTGGTCGAGACCTACCTCGCCATCGCGCGGCGAATCGTGGGGGCGCGAGTGGAGCCTGCGGAATGAGCCGGGAGGCGCGAGTGGAGCCTGCGGAATGAGCCGGGAGGCGCGAGTGGAGCCTGCGGAATGAGCCGGGAGGCGCGAGTGGAGCCTGCGGAATGAGCCAACAGAGCGCGAGTGGAGCCTGCGGAATGAGGCGTGTCGGAGTGCGGCGGTAGCGTTGCGAGCATGGCATCTCTTGCGGATCTCGAGGTCAGGAATTTTCTGCTGACGGGGACACGAACCGGAAAGCTCGGCTTCGTGGCGTCGGACGGTCGGCCGTTGGTGGCGCCGGTGTGGTTCGTGCTCGAGGACGACGCCGTCGTGTTCAACACGGGCGCGGACACGGCGAAGGGTAAGGCGATCGCCAGGGATCCGCGGCTGGTGTTGTCGGTCGACCTGGAGGAGCCGCCGTACGGGTTCGTACAGGTCCAGGGTGTGGCGGAGACATCGGAGGATCCCGACGACCTGCTCAGGACAGCCACGGCCATCGGTGGTCGGTACATGGGCTCGGACCGTGCCGAGGAATTCGGTCGACGCAACGGCGTGCCCGGAGAGCTGGTCGTGAGGATCAAGCCGACGAAAGTGATCGCGTCCATGAACGCGACTGCGTGAGTGGACCGCGAGTGGAGGGGATTCGTTGGTGTGCCGGGCTCGGTCCGCTCTCCGCGATGCCCTGTAGATTGGACAAGTGATGTGCACAGGCGCAAACGTCGCCGGCAGACGTAGATCCGGTCCTCGTCGTTTCGGGTCCCACGGAGCGCTGTCCGAATCGATATCCCACGTGATGGGACCGAGGCAGATGGCCGTGTAACGGCTGATCCCATGTGCGCAGATGTACCCATGAGTAACATCGGCGACTGTTGGGGCGTCGATTAGTTCTCGTTGCAGATACCAATTAGATTTGTGAGTTCGGTGTTCGGAAGTGTCGGAGCTGTCGACGCGGACCGAAGGCGTGTGATTGTGGGAAAGAGAGGATTCGATTGGACCCGCTAGGTTGGGACGAATCAGTCGGAGGAGCACAGGCGCATCAGGAAGTGCCGGACTCGTCTTTCCCGCTTTCTCCCGCACAGCTGGGCATGTGGTTCGCCCAGCACGTGGATCCGTCGGTGCCCGCCAACATCGCTCAGTACGTCGAGCTGCGCGGGGATCTCGATCTGGATGCACTGCGCACAGCGCAGTCTCGCGCGGCGTTGGAGCTGCAGTCCGGTTTCGTCCGCATCGTGGAGGTCGATTCCGAGCCACGCCAGTTCGTCGACTCCACCCTCGAGGATCCACTCGGCTACATCGATCTGCGGGGTGAACCGGACCCGGTCAGTGCAGCTCAGGACTGGATGCGCGCAGATTACAGCGCACCCATCGACATTCTCCGGGATCGACTGATCGCGGCAACCGTTCTGCACCTCGAGGACGACAGGTACTTCTGGTTCAACCGAGTCCACCACGTCGTGCTCGACGGCTTCGGCGCGGTCACGTTCATGAATCGTGCTGCCGAGCTGTACACGGCATCCGTGGAGGGGCACGAGCCACCGCCGAGCAAGGCCTCCGATCTCAGCAAGGTGTACGAGGCCGAGGTTGCGTACCGTGAGTCGAGCCGGTTCGAGAACGACAAGGCGTACTGGGCCGATCGGGTCGCGGGTATCGAGGCCCCCACGAGCCTCGGTGGCCGTACTGCCGCCCCCGCACCTGTCAGTCAGATCGACAGTCGATCGTTGTCCGCGGGGACGACCGCGGACCTCGCTGCACTGGTCGAGTCTGCCGACACCACGACTGCGACGGTGGTCATCGCTGCGTTCGCGAGCTACCTGGCTCAGATGACCGGCACGCAGGATGTCGTCCTCAGTTTGCCGGTGACCGCTCGCACGACGGCAGTCCTGCGTAGGTCCGGTGGCATGGTGTCCAACGTGGTGCCGTTGCGTCTGACGGTGACGACGGACATGTCCATCGAGGAGTTGCTGTCCAAGGTCACCACCGAGGTGTCCGGTGCGCTCAGGCATCAGCGTTACCGCCACGAGGACATCCGACGCGATGCGGGCAGCACCACCGGGCAGGCGTCCTTCTTCGGCCCTTGGGTCAACATCATGCTGTTCTTCAGCGAGGTACGTCTCGGGTCCATGGTCGGGACACTGAACGTTCTGTCGACGGGTCTCATCGAGGATTTCGGTCTGAACCTGTATCAGAGCGTGGGTGGAAAGCAGACCCACATCGACTTCGAGTCGAACCCCAACGTGTACTCGGCAACGGAATCCGAACGTAACCACGCTCGTTTCGTGGAATTCCTCGATCGATTCGTCGCCGCGGCACCCACCGACCGTGTGTGGGATCTGGAGTTGCTCACCACGACCGAGCAGGAGCTTGTCGTCGGTGGTTTCAACGAGACCGACCACGAGGTTTCCCAGCGGACGTTGCTGTCGGATTTCCACGCACGCGTGGACCTCGATCCTTCCGCAACGGCCTTGGTCTACGAGGGAACAACGCTCAGCTACGGTGAACTGGCCTCCCGCGTCAGCGGTCTCGCGCGACTTCTCGTGAGCAAGGGGGTCGGGCCGGAAGCGCTGGTGGGTCTGTCGATCAGGCGGTCACTCGATCTGATCGTCGGGATGTACGCCATCGTCGAGGCCGGCGGCGGATGGGTTCCCATCGATCCCGACCATCCCGCCGAGCGCACCAGGTACATCCTGGAGTCCGCCGATCCGCTGTGCGTCCTCACCGTGGCCCGCGACGAGGTCGACCTGCCCGACGGTGTCGAGGCGGTGGAGATCGACCTCCTCGATGTCGACTCGATGGACTGCACGCGCGTCGAGGACCGAGATCGCGTCGCTCCGTTGCGCCTGGACAACACGGCCTACGTCATCTACACGTCCGGTTCGACGGGGCGCCCCAAGGGTGTTGCCGTGTCGCACGCGGCAATCGACAACCAGTTGCAGTGGATGCGCGCGGAATACGGCCTCGACGCCTCCGATGTCTACCTGCAGAAAACGGCGACGACGTTCGACGTGTCCTTGTGGGGCTTCTTCCTGCCGCTGCAGGTGGGTGCAACGATGGTGCTGGCGACCCCTGACGGGCATCGAGACTCGATCTACGTCGCGGACAGGATTGCCGAACACGGCGTGACGGTCACGGACTTCGTGCCGTCGATGCTGACAGTGTTCGTCGCCAATGCCCCTGTCGGAACCTGTGATTCGCTCCGCCACGTCTTCGTCATCGGCGAAGCGCTCCCTGCCGAGACCGCGGCAGCATTCCGCGAACTGTGCGGGGCGGGTCTGCACAATCTGTACGGCCCGACCGAGGCCGCGGTGTCGGTTACCTACTACGAGAGCGGGATTCAGGACGTCAGAACCGTCCCGATCGGTGTCCCGGAATGGAACACCCGTGCGTTCGTGCTCGACGGCAGGCTCAGGCCGTCGCCGATCGGAGAAGCCGGCGAGCTCTACCTCGCGGGCGTCCAACTCGCACGTGGTTACGTCGGTCGCCCCGACCTGAGTTCGGATCGCTTCGTCGCGAGCCCCTTCGGTGCGGGCGGGGACCGCATGTATCGCACGGGCGACCTCGTGAAGTGGCGCGCCGACGGCAATCTGGACTACATCGGACGAACCGATTTCCAGGTCAAGTTCCGCGGCCAGAGAATCGAACTCGGTGAGATCGAGACGGTGCTACTGGCCGACGAGACGATCTCGCAGACCGTGGTTCTCGTGGTGGAGACGGCTACTGGTGAACAGATCGTCGCGTACGTCGTTCCATCATCCCGCGAGTCGATCGACGTCGCGGCCGTGGTGGAGCGAGCGGGCCGGTCGCTACCGTCGTACATGGTGCCTGCATCCGTCATGGTGTTGGATGCGTTCCCGCTGAACACGAGCGGCAAGCTCGACCGAAAGGCATTGCCGGAGCCCGTCTTCAGCAGTGCGCGTGAATACCGCGCGCCCCAGACCCACGCGGAGCAGGTCGTCGCGAGCGTGTTCGAGGACGTACTCGGCGCGACCCGTGTCGGACTCGACGAGGACTTCTTCGAGCTCGGCGGAAACTCCTTGGTTGCAACGCAACTCGTGACCCGCGTCGGGGCTGCACTCGGTGTGCGCCTGGGCGTACGTGAATTGTTCGAGGCGCCCTCGGTCGGTGCTCTGGCAGCGCGTGCGACGAGCGCTCTCGCGCAGGGCTCGGTGGGGCCCGAGCTCGTAGCAGGGCCCAGGCCGGATGTGGTGCCGCTGTCATTGGCTCAGCAGCGCATGTGGTTCCTGAACAGGTTCGATCCGGATACCGCTGCGTACAACCTTCCGTTCATGGTGCGACTTCGCGGCGACGTCGACAGATCGGCCGTGGAGCGCGCATTCGCAGACGTCGTCGAGCGCCACGAGACGTTGCGTACGGTCTACCCTCAGATCGACGACGCTCCACAACAGGTCGTTCTGCGGGCACGGGACGTGTTCGACGGATTGAACGTGACGGACGTCGACGAGGCCCAGCTCGTGGACAGTCTGATCGATCTCGCGCGGGGTGGATTCGACGTCTCCGTTCAGGCTCCGTTCCGAATCGAGCTGTTCAAGCTGTCCGACACCGACTACGTGTTGGCGATGGTGCTGCACCACATCGCGGCCGATGGTTCGTCGTTCGGGCCCCTCGCGCGTGACATCATGGTCGCCTACCAAGCGCGTACCGACGGGCGGTCGCCGAGCTGGACGCCGCTTCAAGTCCAGTACGCCGACTATGCACTCTGGCAGCGCCGGGTCCTGGGCGCCGAATCCGACGAGAACTCGCTGTCGGCACGACAGATCGCGTTCTGGTTGCGCACACTCGACGAACTCCCCGATCAGCTCGACCTCCCTTCGGACCGACCTCGCCCGGCCGTTGCGACCAACGGGGGCGCCAAGAGCCGCTTCGTGATCGAACCGGATGTGCATCGTGGTTTGAGCTCCGTGGCTCGCTCGCATCAGGCGTCGCTGTTCATGGTGGTTCAGGCTGCGTACGCAGTTCTGCTGTCGCGCTTGAGCGGAACGACGGACATCTCCATCGGCGCGCCGATTGCCGGTCGAGCAGACCAGAAGCTCGACGACATCATCGGCATGTTCGTCAACACCCTCGTGCTCCGCGCGCGGGTCGACCCGCACTCGTCGTTCGACGTCCTGCTGGATCAGGTCAGGAACACCAACTTGTCGGCGTTCGCGCACGCCGACATCCCGTTCGAACGGCTCGTCGAAGTACTCAATCCGGCGCGTTCGACCGCACGACACCCGCTGTTCCAGGTCGCTCTGTCACTCGAGTCCGCCCGCCAGCGTGAGCTCAGCTTCGCGGGCCTCGAGGTGGCCGCGGAGGAACTCGACGTTCCCATTGCGAAGTTCGACCTGCAGTTGTGGTTGACCGAGCATCAGGACGAGAACGGACGCCCTGGCCGGATCGAAGCAGTCTTCGAGTACGCCACAGATCTGTTCGACGAGGCCACGATCGAGAGTTTCTCGAAACGGTTCGTGCGGATCCTGGACGCCATCGTGGCCGATCCGTCGATTCCGGTGGGTGCGATCGACATTCTCGCGGCCGACGAAGCCTCGACGCTGACGTCGGTGCACGGTGGCACCGTCGACTCGCAGCGACTGTTGCACGAGTTCCTCGACGCCGGTGTTGCGGCCAACCCCGACGGCGCGGCTGTACGCGCATCCGGAGCGGATCTGACCTACAGCGAGCTCGACGTACTCACCAACCGCTACGCGCGGTACTTGATCGAGCGTGGAATCGGCCCGGAAACCGTGGTCGCTCTTGCGTTTCCGCGATCGCTCGAGATGGTTCTGTCCATCTGGGCAGTCGCGAAAACCGGCGCAGCATGGGTGCCGGTGGACCCCGAGTACCCCGTGGATCGGGTGCGCCACATGTTGTCGGACTCGGGTGCGGTTGTCGGCATCACCACCTCGGCGCGAGTCGACGCCCTGCCCGGCACGTGCGAATGGTGGCCGATCGACGCGCAGGAATTCGAGTCGTCCGTCGAAGGCCGTTCGGGCGCAGCGCTTTCCGACGCGGACCGCCTGTCCTCGGTGACTCTCGACTCCGTCGCCTACGTCATCTACACCTCCGGTTCGACAGGCCTGCCCAAGGGTGTGAGTGTCACTCATCGTGGCCTGTCCGGACTGATCGATTCCTCGCGTGAGCTGTACCGTGTCACGCCTGAATCGCGCTTCCTGCACGTGATCTCACCGTCTTTCGACCCGTCTGTCCTGGAATGGGCACTTGCTGCTTCCGCCGGTGCGACACTGGTCGTGGTGCCGCCGACGATCATCGGCGGCCCCGAGCTCCATACGCTCTTCGCCCACGAGTCCGTCACGCACGCCGTCATCACACCTGCCGTACTCGGCTCGATGGATTCCGCCGGCCTCGACGATCTCGAACTGCTGTCCGTCGGCGGCGAGGCGTCGGCTGCAGATCTGGTCGGCCGCTGGGCCAGGGGACGCCGGTACTTCAATGCCTATGGTCCTACCGAGACGACCATCGTCTCGACGCGCGGTGAGCTCTTCGTCGGTGAGCGAATCACCGTCGGTGGCCCCGTACCCGGAGTCGGGGCACTGATCCTCGACACCCGGTTGAACCCCGTCCCCGTGGGTGTCGCAGGTGAGCTCTATCTATCGGGCGCAGCCGTGGCGCGTGGGTACTACCGTCGTCCGGGACTGTCCTCGGAACGATTCGTCGCCGATCCCTTCGGTGGGTCGGGTACGCGTATGTACCGGACGGGCGACGTCGTGCGGTGGACCAACGACTTCGACATCGAGTACGTCGGACGATCCGATTTCCAGGTCAAGGTCCGAGGGTTCCGCATCGAACTAGGCGAGATCGACGCGGCGCTCGAGAGTTTCCCCGCGGTGACGTTCGCTGCCACCCTGGGCCGGGAAACCGCGTCGGGGCAGACGGCACTGGTGTCCTACGTGCACGGTTCGTCCGGCATCGACAGTGACGAGTTGGCGAGATACGTGTCGCGGCTGCTGCCGAACTACATGGTGCCGTCGGCGATCGTCGTGCTCGACGAGGTCCCGTTGACACCGATCGGAAAGCTCGACCGCCGGGCACTCCCCGAGCCGGAGTTGGGAATCAGTTTTCGAAAGTTCCGCGCCCCCACGACACCGATCGAAGAGACCGTGGCAACGGTGTTCAGCGACGTCCTCGGGGCACCCGTCGTCGGCCTCGACGACGACTTCTTCGAACTCGGTGGAAACTCGCTGGTCGCGACTCAGGTCGTCGCCAGGCTGGGTGCTGCGCTCGACGCGCAGGTGCCGGTCAGGGCGATCTTCGAGTCACCGACGGTAGCCCAGCTGGCGATCAGGGTCGAGCAGGAAGCTGGACGAGGCGCTCGCATCGAGCTCTCCAGAGGTGTTCGGCCGGAACGTATTCCGCTGTCGCTGGCGCAGCAGCGTATGTGGTTCCTCAACCGTTTCGACACCGAGTCGGCCACCTACAACCTGCCCATCGCGCTCCGTCTGTCCGGAGCTCTCGACGTGCCGGCGTTGCAGGTCGCGATCATGGACGTGATCGACCGCCACGAATCGCTGCGGACGGTGTTCCCCAACTCGGCGGACGGTCCGCATCAGGTTGTTCAGGACGCGGCACAGATCGTTCCCAACCTGATGCCGGTATCGACCACTGCGACTGATCTACAACGATCCATCGCGCACTTGGCCGCCACGGGTTTCGACGTCACCGCGGACGTTCCGGTGCGCGCGCAGCTGTTCGAGATCACCCCGACCGAGCACGTTCTGACGATCGTCGTCCACCACATCTCGGCCGACGGTTGGTCGCTCGGTCCGCTCGCGCGCGACGTGATGATCGCGTACGCCGCACGGACGGAATGGGAGTCGCCGGCATGGGTTCCGCTTCCGGTCCAGTATGCCGATTACACCCTGTGGCAGCGCGCGGTCCTCGGATCGGAGGACGACGCGTCCTCGCTGATCTCCCAGCAGGTCGCGTATTGGAAGTCGACGCTCGACGGGCTCCCTGATCAACTGGACCTCCCGACGGATCGTCCGCGCCCCGCGCGTCAGTCGTTCGGCGGTGGGACGGTGGAATTCGAGATCGAGCCGCGAATCCATGCGGGGCTTCTCGATCTCGGTAGAGAGCGCAATGCGTCGCTGTTCATGGTGGTCCACGCAGCGCTGGCGGTGCTCCTGGCACGCCTGTCGGGAACCGAGGACATCGTCGTCGGAACTCCGGTGGCGGGGCGCGGCGAGCAGGCTCTCGACGACGTCGTGGGCATGTTCGTCAACACCCTCGTGTTGCGGACCGACGTCGACGGCCACGAGAGCTTCAACGACCTGCTGGCTCACGCACGCGAAGCTGCGCTCGGGGCATTCGCGCACTCGGACATTCCGTTCGAGCGCCTCGTCGAGGTGTTGAACCCGTCGAGGTCGACGGCACGACACCCTCTGTTCCAGGTGATGCTGTCGTTCGAGAACCTAGGGCCGACTCATCTCGACCTCCCCGCTCTGAGCATCGACAGCCTCGATCTGGATGTCGCCGTCGCGAAGTTCGATCTGCAGCTGACCCTCACCGAGCGACTGACATCGGATGGCGACGCGGACGGTCTCGCGGCCGAATTCACCTACGCGACAGATCTGTTCGACGAATCGACGATTCAGGCGTTCGCAGACCGCTTCCTGCACGTGCTCGGCGCCGTCATCTCAGACAGTTCCGTTCCCGTTGGTGACATAGAGTTGTACGACGCCGTCGAGCGTGGGTTGATTCTGAAATCCTGGAACAACACCGAGCACGAACTCGGCGTCGACGCAACACTTCTCGATGCCTTCGACGCGCAGGTGGCCGCACGCCCCGATTCGGTTGCCGTCGTGTTCGACGGGCAGGGCGTCACCTACGCAGACCTCGACGCACGTGTCAATCGCCTCGCACGCGAACTCGTCGCCCGTGGCGCGCGACCGGACGAGTCGGTCGCCGTTGCGATGCGTCGATCGTTGTCGATGATCGTCGCTCTCTATGCAGTACTGCGATCGGGAGCGGGCTACGTCCCGGTCGACCCGGACCAGCCGGCCGAGCGCAACGGGTACATTCTCGAGGTCGCATCGCCGATCGCCGTGTTGACGACCTCACACGACGACCTGGACATCCGAGTCGACGTACCGATCGTCGTGGTCGACTCGCTCGACACGAGCACTCACTCGGCGGCGACGATCACCGATGCGGATCGCCTCGCGCCGCTCCGCGCGGACAACGTCGCCTACGTGATCTTCACGTCCGGATCCACGGGTAAGCCCAAGGGCGTCGCCGTCTCGCACTCCGCCGTGGTGAACCAGATCTCGTGGCTGGTCGCCGAGTACGGTCTGAGCACCGAAGACGTTGTTCTGCAGAAAACTCCGTTCACGTTCGACGTGTCGGTGTGGGAACTGTTCGGATCGCTCGCTGCCGGTGGCCGTCTGATCGTCGCCGAGCCGGACGGTCATCGCGACCCGGCGTATCTGGTGTCCGTCATCGAGTCGGAGGGCGTCACCGCGACGTCGTTCGTGCCGTCCGTCCTGTCCGCATTCGTCTCGGCCGTCGGTCCCGACGGATGTCCTTCACTGCGGACGGTTCTGGTTGCAGGTGAGGCTCTTCCGACATCGGTGGTCCGATCCGCTGCGTCGGCGCTTCCTTCCGCACGGATCCACAATCTGTACGGTCCGACCGAGTTCGCGGTTCACGCGACCGCGCGTGCCGTGGCAGGGACTCCGGGCGTGTCCGTCCCCGGCGCCTCGGCGCCCATGGGGTCGCCGGTCTGGAACGCACGGGTGCTCGTGCTCGATTCTCGGTTGCGTCCGGTTCCGATCGGCGTCGCGGGGGAGCTCTATCTGACGGGCGCACAGGTTGCACGCGGTTACTTCGGTCGTCCCGACCTGTCGGCAGATCGCTTCGTTGCCTCGACCTTCGGCGACGGCACTCGGATGTACCGCACCGGCGACCTCGTTCGATGGTCTGCTGCCGGGGAACTCGACTACCTCGGACGCACGGACTTCCAGGTCAAGCTGCGCGGTCTTCGTATCGAGCTCGGCGAGATCGAATCCGCGTTGCTCGGACACGAGTTGGTGGCTCAGACGGTCGTTCTGGTTCGTTCCGATCAGCTCGTCGCTTACGTCGTTCCCGTCCCGGGTGCAACGGTGGACACCGGGGCATTGCAATCCGCCGTCTCCACGGTGCTGCCGACCTACATGGTGCCGTCCACCTTCGTCGTGCTCGATGCTCTCCCGTTGAACGCGTCCGGCAAGCTCGATCGCCGGGCTCTGCCCGATCCGGTGTTCGAAGCGCGAGTGTTCCGTGCGCCCCGCACACCGGTCGAGGAAATCGTGGCCGGTGTGTTCGCCGAGGTCCTCGGTGTGCCGCGCGTGGGTCTCGACGACGACTTCTTCGAGTTGGGCGGAAACTCGCTCGTCGCGACGCAGGTCGTGTCGAGAGTCGGTGCTGCTCTCGGAGCCCGCGTGCCCGTACGGACGCTGTTCGAGGCCTCGACCGTCGAAAGTCTCGCTGCCCGTGCGGAATCGCACGTCGGTGGTGGTCGCGTCGCACTCGTCGCAGGCCCACGTCCGGATCACATTCCGCTGTCGCTCGCGCAGCAGCGAATGTGGTTCCTCAACCGCTTCGACACCGAGTCCGCTGTGAACAACCTCCCGGTGGCAATCCGGCTCTCGGGAAGCCTCGACGTGTCGGCGCTGCAGGCCGCCATCGCCGACGTGCTCGAGCGTCACGAAGCGCTGCGCACGGTCTATCCGGAGACCGACGGAGTCGCCTCGCAGGTCATTCTGCCGACGTCGTCGGCTGTTCCTGTGTTGGTGCCGGTCACCGTTGCCGAGGACGACCTTCCGGGACGAATCACGTCGGTGGTCTCGACAGGGTTCGACGTGACGCGGGAAGTACCGCTCCACGCCGAGCTGTTCGCCGTGACCGACACCGAGCACGTGCTCGTGTTCGTCGCGCACCACATCAGCGCCGACGGTTGGTCGATGGGCCCGTTGACGCGCGACGTGATGATCGCCTACGCCGCCAGAACGGTCGGCGAGGAGCCTGGGTGGGCTCCGCTCGCGGTCCAGTACGCGGACTTCACTCTGTGGCAGCGTGAAGCACTCGGAGACGAATCCGACCCTCGGTCGTTGATCTCGACGCAGGCGGATTTCTGGAAGTCGACGCTCGCGGGTCTGCCCGAGGAACTCGTTCTACCGTTCGATCGTCCGCGTCCCGGCGTACAGTCCTTCGTCGGTGGCACCAGCAGTTTCCGTATCGAACCGGAATTGCACCGAGACCTCGTCGAACTGGCTCGCCGTACCGGCACGACACTGTTCATGGTCGTTCACTCGGCGCTTGCAGTTCTGTTGGCCCGCTTGTCCGGAACGTCGGACATCGCAATCGGCACGCCGATCGCCGGGCGTGGTGAAGCGGAACTCGACGACGTGATCGGCATGTTCGTCAACACGCTCGTTCTGCGCTCCGACGTGGAACCGAGTCGTTCGTTCGAGAACCTCCTCGAGGCGACTCGCGAGGGCGACCTCAAGGCATTCGGAAATGCCGACGTGCCGTTCGAGCGACTCGTGGAGATCCTGAACCCGGAACGCTCCACAGCACGCCACCCGCTGTTCCAGGTCGCGTTGTCGTTCCAGAATCTGCCGCAGACCAGCTTCGAACTGCCGGGGCTCAAGGTCAGCGCGGTCGATTTCGACATCGACGTCGCCAAGTTCGATCTGTCGTTGTTGTTGTCCGAGCACACCGATCAATCGGGTGCGCAGACCGGTATCTCCGCCGAATTCACCTATGCGACAGCTCTGTTCGACCGCTCGACGGTCGAGGTGTTCGCTCGCCGGTTCGTTCGAATTCTCGAAGGTGTCGTCGCGCGACCCGATCGTCCGGTCGGTGACCTCACCATTCTCGAGAACGACGAGTACCAGTGGCTGACTCACGTCCACGGCGACGAGGTGACGCACGGCGGTACTCTGCCGGAGATCTTCCAGCGCGGTGTCGACATCGATCCCGACGGTGTGGCAGTGCGCGCGGACGGCCGCTCCATCACCTATCGAGAACTCGACGAGACGTCCACGCGTGTCGCGCGCGCGTTGATCGAACGTGGCGCCGGCCCGGATCGCATCGTCGCACTCGCCTTCCCGCGCTCGTACGACATGGTCGCCGCGGTCTGGGCGGTGGCCAAGTCAGGCGCTGCACACCTTCCGGTCGATCCCAACTACCCGTCCGGACGCATCGAGCACATGGTCGGCGACTCGGGCGCACTGTTCGGCCTGACGTCGAGCGACCACGTCGAGGAACTGCCTTCGGCGATCGAGTGGCTCGTGACCGACGGCGCCGATTTCGCAGCGGCGGTCTCTCGGCAGTCCGACACTCCGATCACCGACGCGGATCGCACGTCGCGGCTGTCCATCGATCACGCCGCGTACGTGATCTACACCTCCGGCTCGACAGGACTCCCCAAGGGCGTCGTCGTCACGCACAGTGGTCTGGGCGGCGTGCTCGACGCGGCGACCGACCTGTATCACCTGGACCGAACATCCAAGTTCCTGCACATCTGTTCGCCGAGCTTCGACCCGTCGGTTCTCGAATGGATGGCCGCGTTCTCCGAAGGCGCGACCCTCGTCGTCGTGCCGTCGACCATCATCGGCGGCGAGGACCTCGCCGAGTTGCTCGTGACCGAGCAGGTGACCCACACGATCATCACCCCCGCCGTGCTCGGAACAGTGGACGCGGCGGGGATCGACAGTCTCCGGGTCGTCTCCGTCGGCGGCGACGTCACCACCCCCGATCTCCTCGCTCGGTGGGCGCCAGGCCGTACGTACTTCAACGGGTACGGTCCGACCGAGACAACGATCATCTCCACGTTCGCCGAGCTTCGGCCGGGCATGCCCATCACCGTGGGCCGACCGATCCACGGAATGTCGGCGCTCGTTCTCGACGCGCGTCTGCACCCGGTTCCCGTCGGTGCCGCAGGTGAGCTCTATCTCGCGGGCGGCGCTCTCGCCCGGGGCTATCACGAGCGCGAGGATCTGACGTCGTCGCGTTTCGTCGCCAATCCGTACGGTGCTCCCGGTGCGCGCATGTACCGCACCGGCGACGTCGTCCGTTGGACCTTCGGATCGGACGCCGTGATCGCCGACCCGAACGCCGTGACCATCGAGTTCGTCGGGCGATCGGACTTCCAGATCAAGGTCCGCGGATTCCGTGTCGAACTCGGCGAGGTCGACGCAGCACTGACCGAACACGACAGCGTGTCCTTCGCGGCCACGCTCGGACGTGAACTTCCCAGCGGCGCAACCGGTCTGGTTGCCTATGTGCTCCCGGCGCGTGGGGCGACAGTGGACGTCGAGGGTCTCACCGAGTTCGTGGCGAAAACTCTTCCTGCGCACATGGTCCCGGCGTCGATCATCGTCCTCGACAGTGTTCCGTTGACCCCGGTGGGCAAGCTGGACCGTGCGGCGCTACCGGAACCGGTGTTCGCCGAACAGGAATTCCGCGGTGCGACCGGAGAAATAGAGACGATCATCGCCGAAGTCTTCGCCGATGTTCTGAACATGGAGCGTGTGAGCGTCGACGAGTCGTTCTTCGCTCTCGGCGGCGACAGCATCGTGTCGATTCAACTGGTCTCGCGGGCGCGCGCACGGGGTATCTCGTTCACCCCTCGGGACGTGTTCGAGCGCAAGTCCGTTGCCGCGCTTGCCGAGGTCGCCACCGTGATGAGCGAGACCACGGACGTCCCGGTGGTGGAAGAGCTGCCCGGCGGCGGACTGGGTCCGCTGGCACTGACGCCGATCATGAAATCCATCCTCGAAGGTCCGGGTGGATTCGCGAGGTTCGCGCAGTCGGTGGCGGTCACGCTGCCCACCGGCATCGACCACGGGCTGCTGAGCAGGACCATCGGCGCGGTCGTCGATCACCACGACGTGCTTCGGTCCGTCGTCGAGCGTGCCGAAGGCGGCGAGTGGACGTTCTACGTCCGGGATCACGGCACCGTCGACGTCGAGGATCTGCTGGTTCGCGTCGAGCTCGACTCCGGGCTCGACGACGCAGAGGTTCGCGCGCGTGCCGAGTCCGCACTCGACGAGGCAAAGGACCGCCTCGATCCCGAGCGTGGTCGGATGTTGGAAGTCGTCTGGTTCGACTTCGTCGGTGACGGGCCTGCGCGGGCAGGCATCCTCCTCCTGGTTGCACACCACTTCGTGGTCGACGGCGTGTCGTGGCGAATCCTGCTGCCCGACCTCGCCGTGGCATGGGGGCAGGGAGCGGCCGAGCAGCCGATCACACTTCCTGCCGTCGGTACGTCGATGCGTCGGTGGGCCCACGGTTTGGTCGACGCCGCTCACGACAGCGAGCGTGAAGCTGAAATCGGTTGGTGGACAGACGTTCTGGCAGGTACCGATCCGCGAATCGGTTCTCGCGCGTTCGACGCGCGAGTCGACACGCTGTCGTCGACCGACCGCGTCGACATCGAACTGTCCGCGGCGGTCACCGACGCCGTGCTCACCCGAGTACCGAGCGCGTTCAACGGTGGTGTCAACGACGGACTTCTGGCCACCCTGGCGTTGGCTCTCGGCGAATGGCGTTCCCGAACCGGCGCTGTGACCTCCGAGAGCCTGGTCAAGCTCGAGGGCCACGGTCGCGAGGAAGACATCGTGCCGGGTGCGGACCTCTCCCGCACCGTCGGATGGTTCACCAGTGCGTTCCCGGTCCGGCTCGATTTGAACGGGATCGACGTCGACGACGCTCTGGCCGGTGGCACAGCGGTCGGCGACGCGGTCAAGGCCGTGAAGGAACAGCTCCTCGCTGTGCCGGACAAGGGAATGGGCTACGGTCTGCTCCGCTACTTGAACGGTGAGACGGCCAAGGTTCTGCAGTCCAGCGCGAGCACTCCGCAGGTCAGCTTCAACTACCTGGGACGCGTGTCCACCGAGGGCATCTCGGCGGAACTGACCGGCGGCGCCTGGCTCCCGTCCGCGGTGTTGGCGGACGTCGGTGCACCGGGTGATCCGGACATGCCGGCCAATGCCGCGGTGGACATCAACTCTGCCGTTGTCGACACTGTCGACGGACCCCGTCTGACCGCAAGTTTCACGTTCGCGACAGGGATGCTCACCCGCACCCAGGTGTCCGAACTGGTCGAGCTGTGGGATCGTGCGCTGACCGCGCTGACCGAACACGTGGCAGGAGACAACGCAGGGGGACTGACTCCGTCGGACGTTCCGCTCGTGTCCGTGTCGCAGGCCGACATCGATCGATGGGAGGCGACGTACCCTGCGGCGGCGGACATCTGGTCGCTCGCCCCGTTGCAGTCTGGCCTGCTGTTCCATGCGTTGATCGCCCAGTCGACCGACGCACGGGCTGGGTCGGTCGACGTCTACACGATGCGGGTCGTGCTACGGCTGAGCGGAAACGTCGAGCGTGAGCGTCTTCACGGTGCTGCTCAGGCGCTGCTCGACCGGTACGAGAACCTACGGACGGCATTCGTACAGAATGTGGACGGTACGTCGGTTCAGTTGGTGCTGGATCGAGTCGACGTGCCGTGGAGGGACGTCGACCTGACGTCGCTGCCGGAATCGGAGCGCGAGGCGGCCTTCGACGAGCTCCGTGCGGCCGACAAGATCGAGCCGTTCGATCTGACGTCGGCTCCGCTGATGCGGTTCACGTTCGTGACCGTGTCGGCCACCGACGTACGGTTCCTCGTGTCGAGTCACCACCTTCTTCTCGACGGATGGTCGACGCCGCTGTTGATGCGAGATCTCTTGGCTCTGTACGCGCTCGAAGGTGACGTGTCGTTGCTGCCTCGCGTGCGTTCCTACCGGTCGTTCCTCGGCTGGGTCGCGGAGCAGGACGCACGCGTCTCGGTCGACAAGTGGATCGAGGCCTTGGCAGGTGTCGAGGAACCGACGATGCTCACGTCGGCCGAGCGTGCCGGAGAGGCGTCCACCGATATCGGTGAGGTGATTCTGGATCTGAGCCCGGCGTTGTCGTCGGCGCTTCACTCGGTCGGAGCGCAACTCGGTGTCACGCTGAACACGATGGTTCAGGCAGCGTGGGGTCTGCTCCTCGGTCGGTCCGTGGGAAGCAACGACGTGTTGTTCGGCGCCACGGTGTCCGGACGCCCGGCGGGTCTGGCAGGCGTCGAATCCATGGTGGGTCTGTTCATCAACACCCTCCCTGTCCGTGTCCGGTTCGACGGCCACGAATCGGTCGAGTCCGTACTGGTGCGGCTGCAGGGTGAACAAGCCGATCTGCTCGATCATCATTACCTGGGGCTCAACGAGATTCAGCGAGCTGCGAATCTGGGAGCGTTGTTCGACACCCTGACGGTGTTCGAGTCGTATCCAGTCGACGAGGCCGGTCTCGCCGAACAGGCGAAGAACATCGACGGCATGTCGGTGTCCGGGGTCGAGCTGGAGGACGCGACCCATTACCCGCTCACGCTGCTCATCGCGGTGGATTCACAGGTGCATCTGAAGCTGAAGTACCTGACCGATGTTCTGGACGGCGCGGCCGTGGCCACCATGATGGGCCGGCTGGAACGCATTTTCGAGGCTTTCGCCGCGGATCGAACGGTCGCTATCGGCGACGTCGACCTGTCCGACCCGAGCGAACGCGCACTGATCGCTGCCGCGAACGACACCGCTCACGATGTCGACGAGTCGGCAACGCTCGTCTCGATGTTCGACGCCCAGGTGGCGAGGACACCCGACGCCGTGGCGCTGACGTTCGATGGCGAATCACTGACGTACGCCGAGTTCCATCGCCGGGTCAATCGACTCGCCCGTGCCCTCGTCGAGCGCGGTGTCGGCGCGGAATCGCTTGTCGCGGTTGCCTTCAAGCGCTCGCTCGATCTGATGGTCGGCGTGTACGCCGTGCTGGAAACCGGTGCAGGCTACGTGCCGATCGATCCGGATCAGCCTGCCGATCGCGTCGAGTACATCCTGAACACCTCCGCGGCGGCGACGGTTCTGACCACGTCGCGAGAACGGTTCCGGGCGGACGACGCGGTGGTGCTCGAGATCGACCGTCTGGGGCTCGACGAGTACTCGGATGCGCCGCTCGTCGACGCGGACCGCATCGGTGTTCTGCGTCCGTCGAATGCGGCATACGTGCTGTTCACCTCGGGCTCGACAGGTCGGCCGAAGGGCGTGACGATCACTCACGCCGCCATCGTGAACCGCCTTGTCTGGATGCAGGACCAGTACGGTCTACGGGCCGATGACGTGGTGGTGCAGAAGACACCGGTGACGTTCGACGTGTCGGTGTGGGAACTCTTCTGGCCGCTGCAGATCGGCGCCCGTTTGGTGATCGCGAGGCCGGACGGACACCGCGACCCGGTCTATCTGGCGGAGTTGATGCGCGGCGAGCGGGTTTCGGTCGCACACTTCGTGCCGTCGATGCTTGCCGTGTTCGCCGCGGAGCCCACAGCGAACGGTGCCGACGCGCTTCGATGGATCTTCGCGTCCGGTGAGGCGTTGCCGCCGGCCACTGCGCGGACGATCGGGTCGGTTCTGCCGGCCGCTCGGTTGGTCAACCTGTACGGCCCCACCGAAGCGGCCGTCGACGTGACCTACCACGACGTCGTCGACGCGGACGTCGCGTCGGTGCCGATCGGGCGTCCGGTGTACAACACCCGAGTTCACGTGCTGGACGATCGACTTCGCTCGGTGCCGGTCGGGATGGTGGGGGAGCTCTATCTCGCCGGTGTGCAGCTCGCTCGCGGTTACCATTCGCGTCCCGATCTGACGGCCGACAGGTTCGTCGCCGATCCGGCGGACAGGCACGGTGGCCGCCTCTACCGCACCGGCGACCTGGTTCGCTGGACGTCGAGCGGCGAGCTCGAGTACATCGGTCGCTCGGACTTCCAGGTCAAGCTTCGTGGTCTGCGAATCGAGCTGGGAGAAATCGAGTCCGCTCTTCTGCGGGCCGATTCGGTGGCTCAGGCCGTCGTACTGGTCGTACGCGATCAGCTGGTCGCCTACGTCGTGCCCACTGCAGGCGCGTCGGTGGACGTCGATGCTGTAGTCGCGTCGGCGGCGACCACGCTTCCGGAGTACATGGTTCCGGTGTCGGTTCTCGTTCTCGACGAACTTCCGGTGGGACCGTCGGGCAAGCTCGACCGTAGAGCGCTGCCGGAGCACACGTTCGAGAGCTCGGCCGAGTTCCGCGGTGCCGAAACCGATGTCGAGCGAGTACTCAGCGAGGTCTTCGCGGACGTCCTCGGTCTCGACGCGGTCGGCATCGACGACTCGTTCTTCGCGCTCGGCGGCGACAGTATCGTGTCGATCCAGCTCGTTGCACGCTCTCGGGCGAGAGGTGTCGTGATCACCCCACGCGACGTCTTCGAGCAGAAGACCGTCGCGGGTCTCGCTTCGGTGGCCGCCGCTGCCGAGAACCTCGTCGACGAGGTCGTTCTCGGTGAGCTCGACGGTGGCGGAATCGGTTGGGCACCACTGCTTCCGTTCGCTCGGTCGATGACCGATCGGGGTGGGTCGTTCGATCGCTTCGTGCAGTCGGTGACCCTCGAGTTGCCCGTCGGTATCGACCGTCAGGGAATCGTGTCGACCATCCTCGCCGTGGTGGACCGCCACGACGGACTCCGGGCGCGCCTGGTGAACGAGTCCCAGGGGTGGGGTCTCGAGACTTCCGCACCCGGTTCGGTGTCGATCGATCGTCTCGTCGACCGCATCGAAGTGGGCGCAGAGCTCGACCTCGACGAGGTTCTGGCTCGTACCGCAGCGGCCGTCGACGATTCGATGTCGCATCTCGACCCGTTCGCAGGCGACATGCTCCGCTTCGTCTGGGTCGATTTCGGTTCGTCGAGGAGCGGCCGTCTCGTCGTCGTGGCACACCACCTCGTCGTCGACGGCGTGTCCTGGCGAATCCTCGTGCCGGACTTCGTCTCCGCCTGGGCGCAGACGGCGGCGGGTGCAGTCCCCGCTCTGCCCGAGGTCGGCACGTCGGAGCGTCGCTGGGCGCACGCCCTCGCGGACGAAGCGCGTTCGCCTCGTCGTCTCTCGGAGATGGATCTGTGGCGCAGCGTCGCGGGAACTCCGGATCCGGTCCTCGGTACGCGCGCGTTCGACCCTGCCCGTGACGTCACGTCGACGGTGGAACGTTGTGCGATCGAGTTGTCGCCGAGCGTGACTCGCGCCCTGCTGACCGCAGTGCCCGATGCCTTCCACGGTGGAGTGTCGGACGGGCTGTTGGCCGGTCTTGCCCTTGCCGTACGAGAGTTCCGTGCGCGTCGCGGAGTGGATGCGCCTGCGACATTGGTTCAACTCGAAGGGCATGGCCGCGAAGAAGAACTGATTCCAGGTGCGGATCTCTCGCGCACCGTCGGATGGTTCACCAGCATGTACCCGGTCCGTCTCGACCTCACCGGAGTCGACCTCGCCGACGCACTCGACGGTGGCCCCTCCATCGGGGCCGCGGTCAAGCTGGTCAAGGAACAATTGCTCGGCATTCCGGACAAGGGCATGGGATACGGGCTGTTGCGGTACCTCAACGAGGACACCGCGAACGAGCTCGGCTCGCTGTCGACCGGTCAGATCAGTTTCAACTACCTCGGTCGTGGTAGCGCCGGTGAGGTTCCGGAAGGAATCGAAGGGTGGCTGCCCGCAACCGATTTCGACGATCTGACCATCAGCGGTGACGCCGACATGGCGGCGAACAAGACCGTCGACATCAATGCGATCGTCCGCGGAGCCGGGGACGATTCGGCGCTCGCTGCGACGTTCGCATTCCCCGTCGGTGCCATCGATGCAGACGACGTTCGGGAACTGGCCGACCTCTGGGTGGGCGCGCTGACCGCTCTGGCCGCTCACGTCGCGGACGGTACCGCAGGCGGTCTGACACCGTCGGACGTCCCGCTGGTCCGTATCGGTCAGCGCGAGATCGACGTCGTCGAACAGCGCTACCCGTCGACGCGTGACATCTGGTCGCTCGCGCCGCTGCAATCGGGCTTGTTGTTCCACGCACTGCTCGCGGAGTCGTCCGTCGACGTGTACACGATGCAGATGGTTCTGCGCTTGACCGGCGACGTCGATGCCGGTCGTCTTCGTACCGCTGCGGCGTCGCTCGTCGACCGGTACGACAACCTGCGGACCGCGTTCGTGACGGTCGCCGACGGCTCCACCGTTCAGGTGGTCCAGGACGACGTCGAACTCCCGTGGGCCGAGCACGACTTGTCCGGACTCCCGTCGGGAGATCGTGAGCGTGCGTACGAGGAGCTGCGTGCGGGGGAGCAGGAAGCTCGATTCGACACCGCCACGGCACCTCTCGTGCGTTTCACCCTGGTGAAGATCACCGAGGACGACAGTCGGCTGCTGTTCGCGAACCACCACGTCCTGCTCGACGGATGGTCCATGCCGTTACTGATGCGGGACCTGTTGGTTCTGTACGCCGCACACGGCGACGCGTCCGGTCTGCCGCGTGTGTCGTCCTACCGAACGTTCCTGTCCTGGATCGCACGTCAGGATCGAGCACGGTCCGAAGGCGTGTGGGCCCGAGCGTTCGAGGACGCTCCGGAGCCGACGATTCTCGCTCCCGGTGCCGTGGGACGTGAGATCACGTCACGGTCGGGTGCCGTGGAGACAGTCCTGTCGGCAGAGTTGTCCTCGTCGCTGACGCACTTGGGCGCCCGCCTCGGAGTCACCGTGAACACGCTGGTTCAGGCCGCGTGGGGAATCCTGCTGTCGGCATCGACCGGACGGGACGACGTCGTCTTCGGCGCGACGGTATCCGGCAGGCCTGCAGGACTTCCCGGCGTCGAGTCGATGGTCGGCCTGTTCATCAACACACTCCCGATCCGTGTTCGCCTGAACGCAGCCGAGTCCGTCGAGTCGGCGCTCACGAGGCTCCAGGCCGAGCAAGCCGATCTGCTCGATCACCACTACCTCGGGCTCACCGACATCCAGCGCGCAGCCGGTGTCGGTGCCCTCTTCGACACACTGACCGTGTTCGAGTCCTACCCCGTCGACGAAGAAGGGCTCGCGGCCCAGGCGTCGAACATCGACGGCATGGCCGTGTCCGGTGTGGAGTCGAACGACAGCACGCACTACCCGCTGACGTTGCTCATCGTCGCGAACGACCGAATTCGGTTGACACTGAAGTACTTCGAGGACCTGTTCGACGAAGATCACGTGGCAGCACTGATCGGCCGGATGGAGCGCATTCTCACCGCCGTGGCCGTCGATCCGAGCGTCAGGGTCGGCGACCTCGACCTTCTCGGCGACGACGAACGTCATGCCCTGGTCGTCGATCGCAACCAGACCGATCATGCCGTCGACGAGGCGTTGCTCCTGGACGCCTTCTTCTCCCGCGCAGAATCGACTCCCGACGCACCTGCCTTGACGTTCGAAGGCGACACGATCAGCTACCGCGAGTTCGCCGACCGCGTCCATCGGCTGGCGCGCTACCTGGCCGGCCACGGTGTCGGGCCGGAGATCGCGGTGGCAGTCGGCATGCGCCGGTCGATCGATCTGATGGTCGGCATCTACGCCGTCGTGGAGGCAGGCGGAGCGTACGTTCCTCTCGATCCGGAACAGCCTGTCGATCGTCTCGAGTACATCGTGGACGTGGCGAACGCGGTGCTCGTGCTCTCGACCGAGCGCGACGCGGTGGAGCTGGGTGCAGGTTCACCCCCGGTGATGCACATCGACACGCTGTCGCTGTCGGAGTATCCGGCGGTTGCGCTCGGTCCGTCGGACCGGACCGTCGGGCCGGACAACAGTGCATACGTGCTGTTCACCTCGGGTTCGACGGGTCGGCCCAAGGGTGTCACGATCACTCATCGCGCCATCGTCAACCGCCTCGAGTGGATGCAGGCCGAGTACGGACTGCACGACGCCGACACCGTCGTACAGAAGACACCGGTGACGTTCGACGTGTCGGTGTGGGAACTGTTCTGGCCCATGCGTGTCGGCGCGAGAACCGTCGTCGCGCGGCCGGACGGTCACCGCGATCCCGCATATCTCGCACAGCTGTTCGCGCGGGAGTCGGTCTCGGTGGCGCACTTCGTGCCGTCGATGCTCGGTGTGTTCTCGGCAGAACCAGGTGCAGCCGATGCTCGCGACCTTCGGTGGGTGTTCGCGTCCGGTGAGGCATTGCCGGAATCGACTGCGGCAAAGATCGTGTCGCTGCTTCCGTCGGCGCGGCTGGTCAACCTCTACGGGCCGACCGAAGCCGCAGTCGACGTGACGTATCACGAGTTCGTCGCCGCGGACACCCGCGGTGTCCCGATCGGTCGACCGGTCTGGAACACGCAGGTGTACGTGCTCGACAACGCTCTTCGGCCCGCTCCCGACGGCTCCGAGGGAGAGCTGTATCTCGGTGGCGTTCAATTGGCACGCGGCTACAGCTCACGACCTGATCTGACCGCGGACCGATTCGTCGCGAACCCCTTCGGACTCGGGCGGCTGTACCGCACGGGTGATGTCGTGCGGTGGAACACAGCCGGCGAACTCGAGTACGTCGGCCGCTCCGATTTCCAGGTCAAGCTGCGCGGACAACGAATCGAGCTCGGTGAGATCGAGGCCGCCCTCGTCGCCGACCCTGCGGTCGCACAGGCTGTGGTGGCCGTACGCGACGATCGTCTGGTGGCATGGGTCGTTCCGTGGACGGCACGCACGACAGTCGCGGACATCTCGTCGGAAGCCGAGACTCGACTGCCTGCGTTCATGGTTCCGTCGGCTGTCGTGCTGCTGGACGGTCTTCCGCTGACGAGCTCGGGCAAGCTGGATCGCAGGGCACTTCCCGATCCGGAGGTCTCGGCCGCGGAATTCCGTGCGCCCTCGACTCCGATCGAACAGGCCGTTGCGACGGTGTTCTCTGACGTGCTCGGCGTGGAGTCCGTCGGCCTGGACGACGACTTCTTCTCCCTGGGCGGCAACTCACTGGTGGCGACGCAGGTCGTCGCCAGGCTCGGCGCTGCCCTGGACACGACGGTCCCGATCCGGGTTCTCTTCGACGCCACCACGGTCGGCGGTCTCGCACGTGCAGTGGAAGCACACGTGGGGGCCGAAGGAACGGGCTCGCAGGGCCGTGTCGCACTGGCCGCTCAGGACCGCCCGGAACGGATTCCGCTGTCGCTCGCTCAGCAGCGGATGTGGTTCCTCAACCGTTTCGACTCTGCCTCCGCGGTCAACAACATCCCCGTCGCGATACGACTGACGGGCGAGTTGAACACCGAGGCGCTGCGCGACGCGGTGACCGACGTCCTCACCCGCCACGAGACGATGCGGACGGTCTACCCCGAGGTCGACGGTGTCGGGCATCAGGTGATCCTCGAGCCGTCCCAGGTCTCCATCGATCTGGCGCCGCACGCTGTGTCCGAATCGGACGTGGTGAACGAGGTCGTGTCGATCGTCTCGATCGGGTTCGACGTCACTCGAGACGTCCCCGTGCGCATTCGGTTGCTGGAAATGAGCCCCGAGTCGCACGTTCTGGTGTTCGTCGTGCATCACATTGCTGCAGACGGATTCTCGATGGGCCCTCTGACGCGCGACGTGATGACGGCCTACGCGGCACGCACTGCCGGCGATCGACCGCAGTGGCAACCGATGGACGTGCAGTACGCGGATTACACGCTGTGGCAACGCAGCGTTCTGGGCAGTGAGGACGACGCGTCGTCGCTCGTGTCGGCGCAGATCGACTACTGGAGGTCTCAGCTGTCCGGGTTGCCGGATCAGATCGACCTACCGTTCGACCACGCTCGACCCGACGTGGCGAGTTACCGCGGGCGAACCACACAGTTCTCCGTCTCACCGTCTCTGCACCGCAGTCTCGAAGAGCTTGCGCGGGCACACGATTCGACCGTGTTCATGGTCGTGCACGCAGCGTTGGCCGTGCTGATGGCGCGGTTGTCCGCGTCCGAGGACGTGGCGATCGGTACGCCCGTCGCAGGACGCGGTGATGCGCGCTTGGACGACTTGATCGGCATGTTCGTGAACACGCTGGTACTGCGCACCGAGGTGTCGCCTGCAGTTGCGTTCGACGCGGTAGTGGCACAGGCGCGTGAAGTCGATCTGCAGGCGTTCGGCAACGCCGACGTTCCCTTCGAGCGCTTGGTGGAGATCCTGGACCCGCAGCGGTCGCAGGCTCGTCATCCGCTCGTGCAGGTGGTGCTCGCATTCCAGAACCTCGGTCGCACGGCCCTGGAACTGCCGAACCTGTCCGCGGAGGCGGTGCAGTTCGATGCGGAGATCGCGAAGTTCGACCTGCAGTTCACCTTCGAGGAGGAGACCGGCGGCGGTTACACCTGCTACGTCTCGTACTCGACCGATCTGTTCGACGAGTCGACGGTCGTGTCGATGGGGGAGCAGTTCCTCGCTGTTCTCGGTGGTGTCGTGACCGATTCGTCTCGGGCGGTCGGTGACATCGAGATCGTCGATGCGCTGACGCGTGATCGTGTTCTCACTCAGTGGAGTTCGTCGGGTTCGGACGTGTCGGTGAGCGAGGCGACGCTGATCGATCGGTTCGAGGCAGCTGTGTCCGCGCATCCGGGTGGTGTAGCCGTCCGTTTCGGAGACGAGTCGGTGACGTACGCGGAACTCGACGGCCGGGCCGATCGTGTCGCGCGAGCTCTGATCGAGGTCGGAGCACATCCGGATGCGCTCGTTGCGGTGGCGCTCCCGCGGTCGGTCGAATTGATCGTGGGCTTGTTGGCGGTGCTGAAGGCCGGCGCAGGCTACCTGCCGATCGACCCGTCGTACCCGTCCGAGCGGATCGCGTTCATGGTCGACGATGCGAGTCCGGTTGCGGTCCTCACCGATTCGGCCGTGCTGGAGGGCGAGTCGATGGCACCGGTGCGCGCCGGTTCCCTCCCGGTCGTGGACTTGTCTCGACTCGAAGGCGAGGGGCGCATCGGTGCCGGCGGAGAGAGTGACGGCCGTGAGGATGCGGACAGGGTGTCCGATGCGGATCGACGCGCTCCGTTGCGTCCCGAGCACTTGGCGTACGTCATCTACACGTCGGGTTCGACGGGTCGTCCCAAGGGTGTGCTGATTCCGCATCGTACGGTCGTCCGACTTCTCGACAACACGGACGCATCGTACGGTTTCGGGCCGGACGACGTGTGGACGATGTTCCACTCCTACGCGTTCGACTTCTCGGTGTGGGAGCTGTGGGGTCCGTTGGCTTTCGGCGGCACGCTGGTGATGGTGGACTACTTCACGTCCCGGTCACCGGAGGCGTTCCGCGAGCTTCTCGCCGCCGAACGTGTCACGGTGTTGAATCAGACGCCGTCGGCGTTCTACCAACTTGCCGAACTCGACCGGGTGCAGTCCGCGGATGCGGGTGAGCTGTCTCTGCGGTACGTGATCTTCGGTGGTGAGGCTCTCGAGCCTCGTCGTCTCGCTGGATGGTTCGACCGCCACGGCGACGGCAGCACGGCGGGGCCGCGACTGGTGAACATGTACGGCATCACCGAGACGACGGTCCACGTGTCCTACCGCCCGTTGACGGCGGAGTCCATCGGCTCGGCGTCGGTGATCGGTGCACCCATCACAGGGTTGGGTGTCTACGTGCTCGACACTCGGTTGAACCCGGTGCCCGTGGGAGTGGCGGGCGAGCTGTACGTCTCCGGTGGGCAGTTGGCTCGTGGCTACCTCGGACGCGCCGACCTGTCGTCGGTGCGGTTCGTGGCCAATCCCTTCGGCGAGGGTCGGCTCTACCGCACAGGCGACGTTGCTCGATGGACGCGGCGTGAGGACGGTAGCGGCGAGCTGGTGTACCTCGGCCGTGCGGACGATCAGGTCAAGGTGCGAGGATTCCGCATCGAGCTCGGCGAGATCGAGGCTGCCGTCTCGGCTCAGAACGGCGTGACAGCGGCGGCGGTCGTGGTGCGTGAGGACTCGCCGGGTGCGGTTCGTCTCGTTGCCTACGTGGTGGGTTCTGCCGACCTGGACGCGGTGCGAGCGGGAACGGCGCAGTCCGTTCCGGAGTACATGGTTCCCTCCGCGTTCGTGCAGATGGACGAGATTCCGTTGACGGTCAACGGCAAGCTCGATCGGCGTGCTCTGCCGGAGCCCGCGGCGGTGGCCACGGCGTTCCGTGCGCCGTCGACACCGATCGAGGAGATCGTCGCGGGAGTGTTCGCAGACGTGCTCGGTGTCGCGCGCGTCGGTGTCGACGACGACTTCTTCTCGCTCGGCGGAAACTCGTTGCTCGCAACGCAGGTGGTGTCTCGGCTCGGTAGTGCCTTGGATGCGTCGGTGCCGGTGCGGCTGTTGTTCGAAGCCTCGTCGGTCGGCGACCTGGCTGCACGCGTCGAGTCCGCCGTCGGAGGTGGGCGCACCGAACTGGTCGCCCGCGAACGGCCGGCGAACGTGCCGTTGTCCTTGGCGCAGCAGCGCATGTGGTTCCTCAACCGCTTCGACAGTGCGTCGACGGCGTACAACATCCCGATGGCACTTCGCCTGTCGGGCCGCCTCGACGAGGACGCGTTCTCCGCGGCCATCGGTGACCTCGTGGCACGCCACGAGACGCTCCGAACGGTCTACCCGGAAACGGACGGTGGTGCCGTACAGCGGGTGCTCTCGTCCGAGCGTGCCGGGATCTCGTTGCACATCGAGGATGCCGATCCGGCGTCGGTGACCGAGAAGGTGATGGCGCTGGCCGCCACCCGATTCGACGTCACGACCGAAGTTCCGGTACGCGTCACCCTGTTCCGGGTCGGTGCCGACGAGTACGTCGTGGCGATGGTGGTTCACCACATCTCCGCCGACGGTTCGTCGATGGTTCCGATGACGACCGACCTGATGACCGCGTACGCGGCGAGGACGACGGGCACCGAACCGCAGTGGACACCACTGCCGGTCCAATACGCCGATTACGCGCTGTGGCAACGCGAGGTTCTCGGCCGAGAAGACGATCCGACGTCGGTCGGCGCGCAACAGTTGGACTACTGGAAGACTGCACTCGCAGACCTGCCGGACCAGCTGACCCTGCCGATCGACAAGCCGCGTCCTGCAGACCAGAGTTTCCGGGGCGGCCGCGTCGAGTTCACGGTTCCGGCCGGTACACACGCCGCACTGCAGGAGCTCGCTCGCGCACACAATGCGACCGTGTTCATGGCCGTGCACGCGGCGTTCTCGGTACTCCTCGCGCGCCTGTCGGGCATGAACGACATCGCCGTCGGTACGCCCATCGCAGGACGCGGAGAAGCGGCGCTGGACAATCTCGTCGGCATGTTCGTCAACACTCTGGTTTTCCGACTCGACGTGGACGGCGGCCGGGACTTCGTGGACCTGCTCGCGCAGGCACGCGAGACGGATCTACGGGCGTTCGCCAACGCTGATGTTCCGTTCGAACGCCTCGTGGAGGTCCTCAACCCCACGCGGTCGACGGCACGGCACCCGCTGTTCCAGGTCGGTTTCTCGTTCCAGAACGTGGCGCAGACGGCCCTCGAGCTCGGTGATCTGACGGTGTCGGCGGTGGACGCGGACTCGGGTAACTCGCAGTTCGATCTGCACCTGATCCTGGCGGACAAGTACGACGACTCGGGTGCGCCTGCGGGCTTCGAGGCGCTGATGACCTACGCGACCGATCTCTTCGAGCCAGAGACGGTCGACGCCGTCGTCGCACGCTTCGTCCGCGTCCTGGAGGAGGTCGTGGCGCGGCCGGACGTTCCGGTCGGAGACATCGACATCACCTCGCCCGGCGAACGCGTCGAGCTGGTGTCGACGTGGAACGACACCGCTCGCGACCTCGGGGCGGACCGAACTCTCGTCGATCTGTACGACGCGCAGGTACGGCGCAGCCCGGACGCGACCGCGGTCGTGTTCGACGGTGTCTCGCTCACCTACGCCGAGTTCGACGCTCGCGTCGAGCGCGTCGCGCGGTCGCTCGTCGAGCGCGGCGTCGGACCCGAAAGTCTGGTGGGACTTGCCATTCGACGGTCCACCGACCTCGTGGTCGCGATGTACGCGATCGCCAAGGCCGGGGGTGCGTACGTTCCTCTCGATCCAGATCAGCCGATCGAACGCACCGAGTACATCCTGTCCGTGGCGGCACCGGTCTGCGTGATCACCACGGCTCGCGAGAACGTCGTCATCGACGGCTCCGTCGATCTGGCGGATCTCGAGAAGGACGCGGATGCAGTCCGGACGACGGACGCGCGCGCGCTTCGCAGTGACAACCGCGCGCTTCGCGCCGACAACACGGCGTACGTGATCTTCACCTCCGGGTCGACCGGTAAGCCGAAGGGCGTCGCGGTTTCGCACGGCGCCATCGTCAACCAGTTGGTGTGGAAACACGCGGAATTCGGGATGAACTCGTCGGATTCGGTGCTGCTGAAAACCGTTGCGACGTTCGATCTCTCGGTGTGGGAGTTCTGGTCCGCCCTCACCGTCGGTGCATCCATGGTGATCGCCTCGGCCGACGGTCACCGTGATCCGGACTACCTGCTGGGTCTGCTCCGTGACCACGAGGTGACGACACTGCACGTGGTGCCGTCGATGTTGTCGATGCTGACCACGGTGTCCGACGGTGCACTGCCACCGACGCTGCGGCGAGTCCTGGCGATCGGTGAAGCACTGCCCGCGGCGACCGCGTCGGCGCTGAAGAAGGCGAGTTCCGCGGAGCTGTACAACCTGTACGGGCCCACCGAGGCGGCGGTGTCGATCACCTCGCACCGCGTCGTCGACGGTGACACCACGACGGTTCCGATCGGAAAACCGGAGTGGAACAGTCGGGTTCACGTTCTCGATGCGCGTCTGCAGCCCGTTCCCGTCGGCGTCAGCGGTGAGCTCTACCTGGCGGGATCTCAGTTGGCGCGTGGCTACCACGGTCGGGTCGATCTGACAGCCGATCGATTCGTCGCAAATCCGTATGCGAGCTCGGAACGTATGTACCGAACGGGCGACATCGTGCGGTGGACGCGCTCGGGTGAGCTGGAGTACATCGAGCGTGCGGACTTCCAGGTCAAGGTTCGCGGATACCGCATCGAACTCGGTGAAATCGAATCTGCCTTGCGCGGACTCGATTCCGTTCGCGACACCGCCGTGACCGTCTACAACGACGGACGCACCGGTGACCAGCTGGTGGCGTACGTCGTGCCGAACCTCGCCGGGGGCGAAGACGGCACAGATGCCGAGACGATTCGGATCGAGCTGACCCGAATCCTCCCGTCGTACATGGTTCCGTCGGTGTACGTGATGCTGGATGCGTTGCCGCTGAACGCCAACGGCAAGCTCGATCGCGCAGCACTGCCGGAGCCGGAGACGACCGTCGGGGAGTTCAGGGCCCCGACCAATCCCATCGAGGAAGTCGTCGCACGAACGCTGTCCGACGTGCTCGGTCTCGCTCGTGTCGGGTTGGACGACGACTTCTTCGCACTGGGCGGAAACTCCCTGATCGCGACGCAGGTGGTGTCCAGACTGGGCGCAGCCCTCGATACCCGCATTCCGGTGCGGACGATCTTCGAAGCGTCGTCGGTGGAGGCGCTGGCCGCACGGGTTCAGCCACTCGTCGGTGGCGGGGCGCGGGTTCCGCTCGCTCCGCGCATCCGGCCGGACGCGGTTCCGCTGTCGCTTGCGCAGCAACGGATGTGGACCATCAATCAGGTGGACACCTCGTCGGCTGCGTACAACATCCCGGCAGCCGTGCGGTTCACCGGTGCGCTGAACACGGCAGCGTTCGCAGCCGCCATGGCCGATGTGATCGAACGTCACGAAGTGCTCCGGACGCGGTACCCGGACAGTGAGGACGGACCGATCCAGCTGATCGGCTCGGTGTCGGACGCTCTGCCGGATCTGACGCCGATTCCCGCCACGGAGAGCGACGTCTTCGGCCGCGTCGGCGCGATCCTCGGTGAAGGCTTCGACGTGACGAGCGAGGTGCCGGTTCGTGCGGCTCTGTTCGCCTTGTCCGACACCGATCACGTGTTCGCGCTCGTTGCGCATCACATCACGGCAGACGGGTTCTCGATGCGCCCGCTCATCCGCGACGTGATGCTCGCGTACACCTCTCGTGCCGCGGGGGATGCTCCGCAGTGGGCACCGTTGCCGGTGCAGTACGCGGACTTCAGCCTGTGGCAGCGCGAGGTGCTCGGTAGTGAGGACGACCCGGACAGTGCACTCGGTGGGCAGCTCGCGTTCTGGACTCGTGAGTTGGCCGGGCTTCCGGACTTGTTGCCCTTGCCGACCGATCATCCGCGACCGGCGCGGCAGTCGACGATCGGTGAGGCGTACGAGTTCACGCTCGGTGCCGATATCGCGGGGCGTATCGAGAAGACCGCTCGCGAGCACAACGCGACCGTCTTCATGGTGGTCCACAGTGCGTTGGCGGTGCTGCTGGCCAGGCTCAGCGGCACCGACGACATCGCTGTCGGAACGCCGACGGCGGGCCGAGGCGAGGAAGCCCTCGACGATCTGGTCGGCATGTTCGTCAACACCTTGGTGTTGCGTTCGTCCGTGCAGGGAGGGTCGACGTTCTCCGAGTTGTTGGCGGACACACGTGACCGCGACCTAGCGGCCTTCGGCAACGCCGACGTGCCGTTCGAGCGGCTCGTCGAGCAGATGGGTAGAACGCGATCCAGTGCGTATTCCCCGCTGTTCCAGGTGATGCTGACGTTCCAGAACGCTGTCAGCGGCACGTTCGAGCTTCCCGGGCTCGAGGTGTCGACCCTGGCGGCAGACGAGGATCAAGCCAAGTTCGACCTGCAGTTGACTGCGATCGAGCAGTTCGACGAGTTCGGTGCGCTCACCGACGTCCGGGCGCTGCTGAACTACGCGACCTCGATCTTCACGAGATCGACCGTCGAGAAGATCGCGGACAGGTTCCGGCGCATCCTCGACACGGTCACCCAGGATCCGTCCGTGACGCTTCGATCGATCGACATCCTGACGGAGTCGGAACGTGCGGCGCTGACACCGAAACGAGCTCCGCGGACAGTGGACGACCTTCCGTCGCTGGTGTCGGAGGCTGCGTCGGTGAGCCCTGCGGCGACCGTTCTGGCGCACGAGGGGCGGGAGATCTCGTTCGAGGAGTTGTCGGACAAGCTCGCGTCGGTGTCCAAGGCGATGGGTACGACCCTCAAGCCCGAGGCGTTGGTCACCGTTGCTCTGTCGCAGTTGGTGCCTGGAATCCTCCCTGCGCTCGGTGCGCAGGGGTACGCGGAAGCGGTAGCGACGATGATTTCCGCGGCCGAGGATGTAGTCGGCCCCTGAACCACCACGACAGCTGACCCACGACGACAGCTGACGTCCCCACCGAGTAATTCCTCGGCGGGAGAGGGGGACGTCGGCTGCTGTCGTGGGAGTAGGGATAATCGACCGGGTATTCGACGCGTGTCGTGATCAGGAGGAGAAGTAGATGGTGTCTGGTGGATCCGGTTCGCACTCGACGGCGATCGAAGATCTACCTGGGCTCGTCGACCGTGTCGTCGCGGCCGAGCCCGACAGGACCGTCGACATCGGCGGCAATGTCGTGTCCTACGGTGCCGTCCAACTGGAGCTGACGAATCTGGATGCTGCCATGGGCGGGGTTCTCGGCGCCGACGCCCTCGTTCCGCTTGCGCTGTCGACGCTCGCTCCGGGAGCCGTCGAGTCGGCCGACGGTGGTCTGGAGTCCGTCGTCGCCGCAATCGTGAGCGACGTGCGTTCGGTTCTCGGCTCGGACTCCCTACAGACGGGTGTGGGGGAACACGTCACCTTGGCCACCCGTTTCCGCGATCGCGCGGACCGCACTCCGGACGCCGTTGCCCTCGAATTCGACGGCCGGACCCTGACGTACGGCGAATTCTCCTCTCACGTCGATCGCTTGGCTCGCCGACTCGTCGAACTGGGGGTCGGCCCCGATGTTCGAGTCGGCCTGTCCATCTCCCGCTCCGTGGACCTTGTGGTCGCGATGTACGCGATCGTCGAGGCGGGCGGCGCCTACGTCCCCATCGATCCGGGTCACCCTGCGGAGAGAATCGCCTACGTCGTCGGCATCGCCGAGCCGCTGCTCGTGCTCACCTCGTCGGGGGAGCACGTGGCGCTGCCGGACGGCATCCCGGTTCTGTCGGTGGACACCGAGCCGCTCGACGACTACTCGTCCGACCCGTTGACCGACGCCGAGCGGCCGTTCGGCCCGGCACGTCCGAGCAACACCGCCTACGTCATCTTCACCTCCGGCTCCACGGGACGACCCAAAGGTGTCGCCGTCTCGCACGAAGCAATCGTGGCGAACCTCGATTGGCGACAGGCAGCGTACCCGTTGTCCGACGCCGACGTCGTTCTGCAGAAGACACCGTTCACGTTCGACGTATCGGTGTGGGAGTTCTTCTGGCCGCTGCAGGCAGGGGCACGGTTGGTGATCGCGGCGCCGGACGGTCATCGCGACCCCGCCTACATCGCCGACACGATGCGTGCGCACGGGGTGACCACGACTCACTTCGTGCCCTCGATGTTGACGGTCTTTCTCGGCCAGTTCGACGGTTCGGACGAGCGAGACAGCCTGCCGGCACTGAAGCAGGTGTTCGCGTCCGGCGAGGCACTTCCGGCCAGCTCCGCTCGCCGGTTCCACGAGCTGTTCGACGCGGAACTGCACAACCTCTACGGCCCGACCGAGGCCGCCGTCGACGTGACCTTCCACCGGACCGACAGTGCCGACGCGGTGTCCGTTCCGATCGGATCGGCGGTGCCGCGCACCGAACTGCACGTACTCGACGAAGGCTTGAACCCGACGCCGCCCGGGGTACCGGGTGAGCTCTATCTGTCGGGTGTGCAATTGGCGCGTGGGTACCTGGGCCGCCCGGATCTGACGGCCGACCGCTTCGTCGCGAACGTGAACTCCTCGTCCGGCGAGCGGATGTACCGCACCGGCGACCTCGTGCGGTGGAACAACGACGGGGTGCTGGATTACCTCGGACGCACCGACTTCCAGGTCAAACTTCGCGGTCTGCGTATCGAGCTCGGCGAGATCGAGGCAGCGCTGCTCACGCTGGGCGAGGTTCGCCAGGCCGTGGTGGTCGTCGTCTCCGACGAGTCCGACAACGGAGTCGACGACAGATTGGTGGCGTACGTCGTCACCTCGACGGGCACGGCGGATTCCGAGCAGTTGGCGGCCGGAGTTCGCGGCACGTTGCCGGACTACATGGTGCCGGCCGTGTTCGTCGCGCTCGACGAGTTTCCGCTGAACGCCAGCGGAAAGCTCGATCGTAAGGCACTTCCCGTGCCCGGCTCCGCGGACCTGGCGACCGAGTACCGCGCCCCCGAGAACGACGTCGAGCGCGCGATCGTCGCCGTGTTCGAGGACGTTCTCGGTGTCGACCGAGTAGGCGTCGACGACGATTTCTTCGCTCTGGGCGGCAACTCCCTGAGCGCGACGCGCGCGGTCGCTCGCGTCAACGCGGACTCGAAGGTCAAGGTCGACGTCCGCGGTTTCTTCGACACTCCGACGGCTGCGGGACTCGCCGCGTCGGTGGAGAGTGCACTGGCGTCGGGAACATCGGCCACCTCCGTGCCCCTGACTCGGCGTGAACGCCCCGACGTCGTCCCCCTGTCGATGGCACAGCAGCGCATGTGGTTTCTCAATCGACTGGACCCGACGTCGGCCGTCGACAACATCCCCGTCGCGATCCGGTTGTCCGGCGAACTGGACAAGGATGCGCTGACCACGGCAGTCGAGGACGTGGTCCAACGCCACGAGGTGCTTCGAACGCTGTACCCCGACACCGACGGTGTGGGCCGTCAGGTCGTCGCGGACATGGGTGACCGCACTCCGGAACTCGAGACCGTCGTCGTGAGTGAGCAGACCGTTCTGGACCGAGTCGTCGAGCTGGTGTCGGCAGGCTTCGACGTGACGTCCGAGGTTCCCGTCCGGTTGACACTGTTGGAACTGGAGTCGAGCGAACACGTACTCGTCGTGGTCGCGCATCACATTGCAGCAGACGGTTTTTCGATGGTTCCGCTCACCCGGGACATCGTGTCCGCATACGTGGCGCGCACAGCAGGGGCGGCGCCGGAATGGGCGCCACTCGAGGTGCAGTACGCCGATTATTCGCTGTGGCAGCGAGAGGTACTCGGATCGGACGACGATCCGAACTCGCTCATCGCCGAACAGGAACGATTCTGGATCGGCGCACTCGCCGATAGTCCGGTCCAACTCGATCTGCCCTCGGACCGACGTCGACCGGCCGTGGCGTCGGGCCGCGGCGCGAACTTCTCGGCCTTCGTCGACGCCGAGATGCGGCGCAGGGTCGAGACTTTGGCCTCGGGCCGAGGCGCTACCCCGTTCATGGTGGTGCACGCCGCACTCTCGGTGTTGCTGGCGAAGCTGTCGGGCACGTCGGACATCGTGGTCGGGACCCCGGTGGCGGGACGAGGGGAGCAGGTACTCGACGAGTTGGTCGGCATGTTCGTCAACACGTTGGTGTTGCGAGCCGACGTTCAGGACCGCCGGACCTTCACCGAGTTGTTGAATTCCGTCCGAGACACCGATCTCGACGCCTTCGCGCACGCGGACGTACCGTTCGAGCGACTCGTCGAGGTTCTGGACCCGGCTCGGTCGCAGGCCCGTCATCCGCTCTTCCAGGTCCTCCTGGTGTTCCAGAACGTCGGTTCGACCGATCTTCGGCTCCCCGGTCTCACGGTGTCAGGCGTGGAGTTCGACACCGCTGTCGCGAAGACGGACCTGCAGGTGACCGTGTCCGATCGTGGGGACGGGTGGTCGCTCGATCTGACCTACGCCACCGATCTCTTCGACGAACCAACGGTCGCGGACATGGCGCGACGGTTCCTCCTCGTGCTGGACTCGGCCGTTTCGACGCCCGATCTGCCGGTGGCGTCCGTGGACATCGTCGACGAGTCCGAGCGGACTCGGGTGCTGCACGAGTGGAATGCGACCGACCACGTCGTCGCCGACGTCACCCTGCTGGACGGGTTCCATCGGGCAGTAGCGGAGTCTCCGCACGCGCAGGCACTGCAGTTCGGTGACGAATCGCTGACGTACGCCGAGTTCGCCTCCCGTGTCGCTCGGCTCGCGCGGTACCTGCTCGGACGGGGCGTCGGTCCGGAAGTGTTGGTCGCGGTTGCGATTCCACGCTCGCTCGACATGATGGTCGCGGTGTACGCGGCACTCGAGGCCGGCGGTGGGTACGTACCGATCGACCCGAGCCAGCCGGCCGAACGGAACCGGTACATTCTCGAGACCTCGCGTGCCTCCGTCGTACTGACGACGTCCGACGCCGATGTGGCCGGTGGAGTCGCCGAGACCGTTCGCCTCGACGGACTGAGTCTGTCCGAGTTGTCGGGCGCCCCGCTGTCCGACGTCGATCGCCGAGCGCCCCGAGGCGACAACGTCGCCTACGTCGTGTTCACCTCCGGTTCGACCGGCAGGCCGAAGGGCGTCGCCGTATCGCATTCGGCCGCAGCGAACCAGACAGCGTGGTTCGCGGCCGAATACGGGATCAGCAGTCAGGACTCGGTGCTTCAGAAGACGCCGTTCACCTTCGACGTCTCGGTGTGGGAGTTGTTCGTGCCGCTCGCATCCGGGGCGCGACTCGTCGTCGCGATTCCGGACGGTCACCGTGATCCGGCCTATCTGGTGGATGTGGTCGAATCGGAGGGAATCACCGCGCTGTCCTTCGTGCCGTCGATGGTCGGTGCGTTCCTGGGAGAGTCGGTCGGCCGCGACCTCTCGGCTCTCCGCCTGATCCAACTGGCCGGGGAGGCCTTGCCGACCTCGACGGTGACCGCACTGTCGAAAGTGACCGACGCATCGGTGCACAACCTCTACGGCCCAACGGAATTCACTGTTCACGCGACGGCCCGTTCGGTCTCCGGCGCGGAAGCTCCAGCTGACGCATCCGTACCCATCGGCACCCCGGTGTGGAACACGGCTGCGTACGTACTCGACGGCAGTCTTCATCCGGTACCGGTAGGTGTCGCAGGTGAGCTGTATCTGTCCGGACGGCAGATCGCGCGCGGGTACTACGGTCGACCCGATCTGACCGCCGACCGGTTCCTCGCCGATCCGTTCGGCGGCGGGAGGATGTATCGCACCGGCGACCTCGTGCGCTGGAACCAACGAGGCGACCTCGAGTACATCGGCCGAACCGATTTCCAGGTGAAGCTGCGAGGACTGCGTATCGAACTGGGCGAGATCGACGCTGTCGCCCGCACCGTTCCCGGCGTCGCGGATGCAGTTGCCGTCGTGCGCAACGACCGGATAGCGCTCTACGTCGCGTCGCCGGCGAGCGACCGTGTGGACGCGGCCGAACTGCGAGAGACGCTACGACGTGAACTGCCGTCGTACATGGTGCCGGCCGCGATCGTCGAACTCGACGAGTTCCCGGTCAATTCCGCCGGAAAGCTGGATCGTGGAGCACTACCCGAACCGCAGGTGGAAGCGGCAGAATTCCGCGCGCCGTCGACCCCCGTCGAGGAGATCGTCGCGAGCGTGTTCGGTGAGGTGCTGGGGGCCGAACGGGTAGGAGTCGACGACGATTTCTTCGCGCTCGGCGGAAACTCGTTGATCGCCACACGAGTCGTGTCACGGCTGGGTGCTGCGCTGAACACGACGGTTCCGGTTCGACTGATGTTCGAAACCTCGACCGTCGCAGCCCTGGCGACACGAATCGAGAGCGAGGCAAGCGGTGGGGCACGGGTACCTCTCGTCCCGCGTCCGCGGCCCGATCGTGTGCCACTGTCCCTCGCGCAGCAGCGCATGTGGTTTCTCAACCGACTGGACACGGAGTCGGCGGTCAACAACATCCCGGTCGCGATCCGGTTGTCCGGCCTGCTGGACAGACATGCACTGCACGTCGCGGTCGCCGACGTACTGGCCCGCCACGAATCTCTGCGGACGGTGTACCCAGAGGTGGACGGGGTGGGCAGCCAGGAAGTCGTGCCGACCCGCGCTGTCATCCCCGACCTCGCCCCCATCCCGATAGACGCCGACGAGCTTCCGGCAGCGATCGAGGAGACCGTGCTCGCCGGTTTCGACGTCACCGGGCGAGCGCCGTTCCGCGCGAGCCTGTTCGAGGTGTCGTCGACCGAGCACGTTCTGGTGTTCGTCGTCCATCACATCGCCGCGGACGGGTACTCGCTCGGTCCGCTCACGCGAGACGTCGTCCGGGCCTACACCGCACGCGCGGCAGGGCTGGACACCGATTGGGAACCACTTGCCGTCCAGTACGCCGACTACACGCTCTGGCAGCGGGAAGTGCTCGGCTCCGAGGACGATCCGAATTCGATCATCTCCGCGCAGAAGGATTACTGGCAGAGCGCGCTCGCCGGGCTCCCTGCTCAGTTGGATCTGCCGTTCGACCGTCGCCGTCCGGCCGTGGCGAGCAATCGCGGTCGAACCCACCGATTCGAGGTCTCCGGCGAGCTTCGCGCGTCCGTGGAACGGACCGCGCAGGAGCACCGAGCCACTCCGTTCATGGTGGTGCACGCTGCGTTGTCCGTCCTGCTCGCACGACTGTCGGCAACGTCGGACATCGCCATCGGTGCGCCCATCGCCGGCCGCGGCGACGCAGCGCTGGACGACATGATCGGTATGTTCGTCAACACCCTCGTCCTGAGAACGGACGTGGATACCGCGGCATCCTTCGAGGACCTGCTCGACACGGTGCGCCGCACGGATCTCGCGGCATTCGCCAACGCCGATTTACCGTTCGAACGCCTCGTGGAGATACTCGATCCGGCTCGGTCCGCGGCGCGTCACCCACTCTTCCAGGTAGCGCTCTTCTTCCAGAATCTCGGCCGATCCTCGTTGGAGCTGCCGAATCTGTCCGTGTCGGCAGTCGACTTCGACGCCGGGATCGCCAAGTTCGATCTGCAGGTCGCGGTCAGTGAGCCGGTCGACGGCAATGGATGGTCCGTCGAATTCGCTTACGCAACCGACCTTTTCGATCCGGCGTCCGTCGAGACGCTCGAACGGCGATTCCTCCGCGTTCTCGAGCAGATCACCGACGAGCCGACGGTGATCGTCGGCGATATCGAGCTGGTCGCTGCGGACGAGGCGGAGCTGCTCGTTGCCGGATGGAACGAGACCGGACGAACCGTCGACGATGCGATGCTGCTCGACCGGTTCGCCGACGCCGCGCGCGAGACACCGAACGCCGTCGCGGTGGTGTACGAGGACGACTCTCTGACGTACGGCGAATTCGCCGCGAGGGTGGACGAACTCGCGCGCGTGCTGGTGGACGCAGGCGCGGGGCCCGACGCTTTGGTCGCCATCGCGATGCGCCGATCGATCGACCTGGTCGTCGGAATGTATGCGGTGCTGCGTGCGGGCGCAGGCTTCGTCCCCATCGACCCCGATCACCCGGTGGAGCGAATCGACTACATACTCGGTGCCGCACAACCGGTCTGCGTCCTCGTGCGCGGTCGGGACCTGTTCACACCTCCCGGGGCCGTCCGAGTGATCGACGTGGACTCCGCGCCGGCCGAGTTCCGGGGCGGCAAGGACGTGGTCCTGCCGCGTTCTCGTGCGTCTGCCGAGTCCGTCGCATACGTGATCTTCACGTCCGGGTCCACCGGCCGTCCCAAGGGCGTAGCAGTGAGTCACCGCGCGATCGTGAACCAGATGGAATGGATGCAGTCCGAGTACTCGCTCGACGCGTCGGACGTGTATCTGCAGAAGACCGCGACGACGTTCGACGTCTCGCTCTGGGGATTCTTCCTTCCGCTGAGAGTGGGAGCACAACTGGTGCTCGCCACCCCCGATGGTCATCGCGACCCCCGCTACCTCGCCGAGTTGATCTCGCAGCGACACGTGACGGTCACGGACTTCGTTCCTACGATGCTGTCGGTGTTCGCATCGGCGGTAGGACGTGCGGCGCTTCGGTCCGTGCAGCAGATCTTCGTCATCGGTGAAGCTCTTCCCGGAGAAGCGGTCCGTGACTTCGCGCGAGTCTCGGACGCGCGGGTGCACAACCTGTACGGCCCCACCGAGGCGGCCGTGTCGATCACGTACGCGGACGTGACCGACACCGCGATCGGCTCGGCTGTCACCATCGGGCGACCCGAGTGGAATTCCGCTGTCTACGTGCTCGATTCACGACTCCGGCCGGTCCCGGTCGGAGTTCCGGGCGAGCTCTACCTTGCCGGCGTCCAGCTTGCGCGTGGCTACCACGGTCGAGTCGACCTGACGGTCGATCGATTCGTGGCCAATCCGTTCGTGTCTCGCTCGTCCTCGGCCAGCAGCCGGATGTACCGGACGGGCGACCTCGTGGTGTGGCAATCCGACGGCACGCTCGAGTACATCGGTCGCACCGATTTCCAGGTCAAGTTCCGTGGGCAACGTATCGAGTTGGGTGAAATCGAGGCCGCGCTCGCTGCCCACCCGCGGGTGGGCTTGTCCGCCGCTGCGGTGGTGCAGACGAACACCGGTGACCAACTCGTCGGATACGTCGTTCCTGCGTCCGCCGAGGACACCGACATCGACATCGACGAACTGCGCGATTCGCTTGCCGAGGCGCTGCCTCGCTACATGATTCCCGGTGCGATCCTCACGCTCGACGAGTTCCCGTTGAACACCTCCGGCAAGCTGGACCGGAAGGCGCTTCCCGCCCCGACGGTCCATGCCACGCAGTTCCGAGCACCTCGCACACCGATCGAGGAGATCGTCGCAGACGTCTTCGCGGACGTACTCGGTCTCGAACGGGTCGGTCTCGACGACGACTTCTTCGAATTGGGCGGCAACTCGCTCGTTGCGACTCAGCTCGTGTCCCGACTCGGAGTCGCCCTGGACAGTCGAGTTCCGGTACGCATGGTCTTCGATGCGTCTTCGGTCGAATCCCTTGCGGCACGCGTGGAGTCGGGCTCCGGCGCCCGCCCCGCTCTGACCCCCCGCCCGCGACCGGACCGCATTCCACTGTCGCCTGCGCAGCAGCGCATGTGGTTCCTGAACCGTCTGGAGCCCGAGTCGGCGGTGAACAACATCCCGGCGGCGGTGCGATTGAGCGGTGCACTCGACGTCGATGTGTTGCGTGCAGCGATCGACGATGTCGTCGCTCGTCACGAAAGTCTGCGCACGGTGTACCCGGAATCTTCCGGAACCGGAATCCAGATGGTCCTTCCTGCCACGGCTGTTCGACCGGACTTCCGGGTGGAGCAGGTCTCCGAGGCCGACGTGGTCTCTGCGGTGACCACGATCGTGTCCGAAGGATTCGACGTCACCCGGTCGGTGCCGGTTCGAATTCGGCTGCTGGACCTCGGCAATGACGAGTACGTGCTGGTCGTCGTCGCCTATCACATTGCTGCCGACGGCTTCTCGATGATGCCGTTGATCCGAGACGTGGTGACGGCCTACGTGGCGCGCGGAGCAGGCGACGAGCCGGGATGGTCGCCCCTGCCGGTGCAGTACGCGGACTACACGTTGTGGCAGCGCGAAGTACTGGGGTCCTCGGACGATCCGACGTCACCCATGGCTGCCCAGGAACGGTACTGGCTCGAACGGTTGCGTGATGCTCCGGACGAGCCGGCACTACGGGTCGATCGTTCCCGTCCCGCCGTGGCCAGTGGGCGGGGTGCCGCCCACCGCTTCACCATCGACGCGAAGACGGTGGCAGCCATCGATTCCGTGGCAACCCGTGCCGGCGTGACTCCGTTCATGGTGGTGCACGGTGCGCTGGCCGTGTTGTTGTCGCGGGTGTCCGGTGAATCCGACGTGGTGGTGGGCACTCCGATCGCCGGTCGCGGTGAAGCCGAGCTCGACGACGTGATCGGAATGTTCGTCAACACGTTGGTGCTTCGAACGCCGGTGGCAGGAACCTCGACGTTCGTCGACCTGTTGAAGGTCGTCCGCGAAACGGACCTGTCCGCCTTTGCACACGCGGACGTTCCCTTCGAGCGTGTCGTCGAGGTTCTCGATCCACCGCGAGTCGGTGGACGACACCCGTTGACCCAGGTGCTGCTCACGTTCCAGAACTTCGCATCCACCTCGTTCTCGCTACCCGGTCTGAAGGCATCGTCGATCGACTTCGACGCCGCGGTGGCCAAGATGGACCTTCAGGTAACTGTCGGGGAGCCCACTGCAGGCCTCGACGGCGCACCGGTCCGTGAGGCCGAAATCGTCTACGCCACCGACTTGTTCGACGCGTCGACGATCGAACTACTCACCGCGCAGTTCGTCACGGTGCTCGGTGCGGTCGCGGCTGATCCTTCGGTCGTCGTCGGTGATATCGACCTCGTCGACGACGCGGAGCGAAGCCGATTGCTGGTGGAGCTGAACTCGACCGATCACGATCTGGATCCGTCGGCGACGCTGGTCTCGATGTTCGAGTCACGCGTGTCGATCTCGCCGAATGCAGTGGCGTTGACCTACGAAGGCGAGGCCGTCGCATACGGAGAACTCGACTCGCGTGCCAACCGCCTCGCGCGGTACCTCGTCGAGCGCGGCGTCGGTCCGGGCGGAACGGTGGCAGTAGCGGTCGGCCGGTCGATCGAGCTCATGGTCGGCATCTACGCGGTGCTGAAGGCAGGGGCCGCGTACGTTCCGGTCGATCCGTCGCAGCCGACCGAGCGAATCTCCTACATCCTCGACACTGCGGCCACCGCGCTGACCCTGACGACGACGCGTGATCGCGGAGAACTCGCGGGCGACGACGTGGTCGTGCTGGACGACGTGGACACGACCGTCCACCCCGACCGTCCCCTCACCGACGCCGAGCGCACGGGAGCACTCACGCCTCGGGATCCCGCGTACGTTCTGTTCACCTCCGGTTCCACCGGAAAGCCCAAGGGCGTCGTCGTCGAGCACCGTTCGATCGTCAACCGTCTGGTGTGGATGCAGGACGAGTACGAGCTGACGGTGGACGACACCGTGGTGCAGAAGACGCCGACGACGTTCGACGTGTCCGTGTGGGAACTGTTCTGGCCGTTGCAGATCGGCGCTCGACTGGTGATCGCACGGCCGGACGGGCACCGTGATCCGAAGTACGTCGCAGAGCTGATCGCCGCGGAACGCGTGAGCGTGGCGCACTTCGTTCCGTCGATGCTCGGGGTGTTCGCCGCCGAGCCGTCTGCGGCGTCGGACAGGTCTCTGCGGATCGTGTTCTCGTCAGGTGAAGCCTTGCCGACGTCGACGGCGCGTGCTCTCGCCGAGGTTCTTCCGTCCACCCGATTGGTGAACCTGTACGGACCGACGGAAGCGGCTGTCGACGTCACCTTCCACGAGGTCTCCGAAGCTGATATCGCCGCCGTCCCGATCGGTCGACCGGTCTACAACACGCAGGTGTACGTTCTCGACGCGCGACTGAACGCGGTCGGCGTCGGCGCGGTCGGCGAGTTGTATCTCGGTGGCGTGCAACTGGCGCGCGGATACTCGTCCCGCCCCGATCTCACCGCGGACCGATTCGTCGCGAACCCGTTCGGCGTCGACGGCGCGCGGCTCTACCGCACCGGCGACCTCGTGCGGTGGAACTCCGCCGGCGAGATCGAGTACATCGGACGGTCGGACTTCCAGGTCAAACTGCGCGGATTGCGCATCGAACTCGGAGAGATCGAATCCTCTGTGCTGCAATCGGATTCGGCTGGACAGGCGGTCGTTCTGGTCCGTGGTGACCGGCTGGTCGCCTACGTCGTTCCCGCAGCAGGTCGAGTCGTCGACGTGGACGCGATCCGGCGCACCGTCGCGGAGTCGCTGCCCGAGTACATGGTGCCCGCGGCGTTCGTCGTGCTCGACGAGTTCCCCCTCGGCTCAGCGGGCAAGCTCGACCGCAAGGCGCTGCCGGACCCGGCGCCCCAGCTGTCGGAGTTCCGTGAACCGACGTCCGAGGCTCAGGTCACGGTTGCCAGTGTCTTCACCGAGGTCCTGGGGCTCGAACGGGTCGGTCTCGACGACAACTTCTTCGACCTCGGCGGCAACTCGCTCATCGCTACCCAGGTCGTGTCCCGCGTCGGCGCGGCGCTCGATGCGTCGATTCCGGTCAGAACACTGTTCGATTTCTCGACGGTCGAATCCTTCGCCGCCGCAGTCGAGAGTCTGGCCGGCACGGGTAGCCGGGCACCTCTGGTCGCGACCGAGCGTCCGGCGAGGCTGCCGCTGTCGCTGGCGCAGCAGCGGATGTGGGTGCTGAGCACCATCGACCCGGAGTCGAGCGCGTACAACATCCCCCTCGCGGTGCGTTTGACCGGCGAGCTGAACCAGGATGCGCTCGCCGCGGCGATCGGCGATGTCGTCGCTCGCCACGAAACGCTGCGTACGACCTACCCGTCGGACACCGACGGTCCGGAGCAGAAGATCCTGTCACCGCAGGAGGTCGTGTTCGACCTGCGTCCCACAGTCGTCGACGGTGAAGAAGAGGCGTTCGAGGCAGTCGCCCAGCTGGTTCTCGGAGGATTCGACGTCGCGGCGACGGTACCGGTTCGTGTGGGGTTGGTTCAGCTGAGCCCGACCGAGCACGTGCTTGCCCTCGTCGTCCATCACATCTCCGCCGACGGCGCCTCGATTGCGCCGCTCGCCCGGGATGTCATGGTGGCCTACTCGGCCCGGACGCAGGGCACCCCACCGATGTGGACTGCGCTCCCCGTGCAGTACGCGGACTTCGCACTGTGGCAACGCCAGGTGCTCGGCGACACGACCGTTGGGGGATCGCCGGCGTCGACACAGCTCGACTACTGGAAGCAGACCCTCTCGGGAATTCCGGAGGCTGTCGATCTACCGACCGACCGTCCGCGTCCGCCGACCCAGTCGATGCGAGGGCACTCGACGCCGTTCCATGTCGACCCCGCGGCGCAAGCAGGATTGATCGACTTCGCGCGCGATCGTGGCACCTCGCTGTTCATGATCGTGCACGCTGGTCTGGCTGTTCTTCTCGGCCGTCTCAGCGGCAGCAGCGACATCGTCGTCGGAACCCCGGTGGCGGGACGCGGAGCCGCCGAACTCGACGATCTCGTGGGCATGTTCGTCAACACCCTCGCGCTGCGCACCCAAGTCGACTTCGGTGGAACGTTCTCCGGTCTGGTCGACGACGTGCGGTCGGTCGACCTCGGTGCATTCGGGAACGCCGACCTGCCGTTCGAGGAGATCGTCGACGCCGTGGTGCCGGCACGGTCTCAGGCACGCCACCCGATCTTCCAGGTTGCCCTGTCGTTCCAGAACCTCGAACGGGTGAAGTTGGAACTGCCGGGACTCTCGGTGGAAGGCCTGGAGGCGGGCGAGCTCGGCGCGAAGTTCGACCTGCAGTTCACCGTCGAGTCCAGGATGGACGACGCCGGCGAACCTGCCGGACTGTTCGGCTCGCTGCTGTACGCCACCGACCTGTTCGACGAGCAGACTGCGGCGTCGTTCGCAGACCGACTGACGCGCATCCTCACCGCTGTCGCGTCGGATCCGTTCGTGATCGTCGGTGATATCGAGATCATGTCCGACGAGGAAAGGGCTCGAACCGACGCGCAGACGACCTCGGCTGGGGCGAACGACGCCACGGCGGTCGCCGTCGAACGGTCGCTGCCGCAGGTGATCGGATCCGTGGTCGAGCTCGATCCGGAGGCTCCCGCGGTCGTGGACAACGGTGACGAGATGTCCTACATCGACATCGAAGGACGGTCGTCCGCGCTGGCGCGTGTCCTGGTCGACCGCGGTGTCGGGCCCGGTGATCGCGTGGTCGTCGACGTCGCGATGTCGGTGGATTGGGTAGTGACCGTGCTTGCGGTCGTGTTCGCGGGTGCCGCCGTGGTGGTGTCGGAGGCGGACACACCCGCTTCGGTACTCGGCACGAGCGCGGATGCGACGTGGGTGATCGGCACCTCCGACTCTCAGAAGAGTGACGGTGCGCAGCTCGTTGCGCTCGACGATCCCGCGGTGTCCGACGCCGTGCAGTCCGCATCGCGTCGTCCGATTGCGTACTCTGCGCGCACCCGACTGCTCGCCGTCGACGACGCGGCTGTCGTCGTGGTCGACGATCGAGCGACCGAGCCGTTCGTGATCGCCCAGAGTGAGTTGGTGGCGTCGTTGCTCGCCGCGGATGCACGACTGTCGATGACGTTCGAGTCCCGGGTGCTCGCGGATGTCGCTGCGGGACGGCTCTGGCATCTGTCCACACTGCTGTCGTCCGCTCTCGTCGGCGCGGCGTGGGTGGTACCAGCGGCCGGCGTCTCGCTGAGCGATGCGGTCCTGGACGACTGGGTCACGCATGCGTTCGTCACCGCGGATCGAGTCGAGGAGCTGTCCGAGGAAGAGTCCGAGGACCTCCAGTTCGTCGTTCTCGTCGACGCACCGACCGAGGGCGAACCCGCGGCACGTGCGATCGGAGAGGCTCGGGTGACTGCAGGCGAACGAGCTTTCGGGCGCGGCTAGGGCGGCGTCTCGGCCCGGCCGGGCGGACCTTACCGCGCAGTAACGTCGTCCGCTCGGCAATCGATGAACGGTGGGGTACGCAATCTGCGGTGCCGAGTGCATCGAACCACCTGTAGTTCGCATACCGGTGTGGATGTAACCGAGCTTCGGCCCCAGGGCCGAGCGTCGATCGAAGGGGCGAAACGGAACGTGTACGTGCAGTCAGCAAAAATGGACATCGTGTACTGCATGGACTGCACCGGCTACCGCACGGACCGCGACGTATGAACGACGACCGACCCTCGGATGTCGACCGTGCACGGTCGACGCGCAGACCCAGGCCTCCACGACCCCGCAGGGTACGGAACACGTCTCCGCTGCTGCCTCAGTTGCTCGCGGCGGCCGTCGAACTGGACCCGTCGCACACCGCGTTGGTAGCAGGAGACATCGCGCTGTCCTACGCCGAGCTCGATCGTCGATCGTCCCGGATCGCACGCGTGCTGATCTCGTCCGGAATCGGGCCGGAATCGGTCGTCGCGATCGGGATTACTCGATCGATCGAATCGGTGCTGTCGGTGTGGTCCGTCGCCAAGACCGGAGCCGCGTTCCTACCCGTCGACCCCACGTATCCAGCGGACCGAGTGCAGCACATGATCTCGGACTCCGGCGCGCGAGTCGGCCTGACCACCAGCAAATTTCGGGACTCTCTGCCCGACGAGTGTGTGTGGACGGTCCTCGACGACGCAAGATTCCAGACCGAACTGGACCGCGTCTCCGACGAGCGAATCTCGGTGTCGGATCGGACCGCAGTACTCCGTAGCGACAATCCGGCGTACCTGATCTACACGTCGGGCTCGACGGGTCTGCCCAAGGGCGTCGTCGTGACCCATCGTGGACTCGCCGACCTCACGGCCGCTCAGAAGGCCGATTACGGGCTCACCAGCCAGGCACGCACACTGCACTTCGCATCACCGAGCTTCGACGCGTCGGTGCTGGAACTGTCGATGGCCGTTGCCGCCGGTTCCACGATGGTCGTGGCACCGACCGACATCTACGGTGGAGCGGAACTGGGTGCCTTCCTACGGCGGAACCGCATCACCCACGCGTTCGTCACACCCGCAGCCCTGGCGTCGGTGGAACCGGTCGACCTGGACGACTTGGTGGCCGTCGTGGTCGGCGGTGAAAGTTGTCCACCCGAACTCGTCGAGGCGTGGGCGCCCGGCCGCTCCTTCTTCAACGCGTACGGGCCGACCGAATCCACCGTCGCCAGCACCATCTCGCCGGCACTGAGGCCCGGAGATCCCGTGGTCATCGGTAAGGCGATCGTCGGAACGACAGCGCACGTTCTGGATCGCCGGCTGCGCCCCGTTCCTACCGGCGTCGCCGGTGAGCTGTATCTGGACGGCGCCGGTCTGGCGCGCGGGTACGAGTCACGTCCGGGCTTGACCTCGTCTCGCTTCGTAGCGAATCCGTCGGCCGATCAGGGAACACGGATGTACCGAACGGGGGACGTCGTTCGTGTCACGGCCTCCGGTGCTCTCGAATATCTCGCGCGGAACGACTTCCAGGTCAAGGTCCGCGGGTTCCGTATCGAACTCGGCGAGATCGACACCGCGTTGTCCTCGCACGACGCCGTGGCGTTCGCGGTGACCGTCGGAGTTCCTGGACCGACCGGAGACACTGCGCTCGTCTCCTACGTCCGTCCGGTCGTAGGCCACGAGATCGATGCCGCCGAGCTCACGGCATTCGCCGGCGGTGTGCTGCCCAAACACATGGTGCCCGCGTCGATCATGCAGATCGACACCGTTCCGCTCACCCCGTCGGGCAAGCTCGACCGTGACGCGCTTCCCGAACCGGTGTTCGCGAGTCGTGAATATCGTTCTCCCGAAACAGCGTCCGAGCGCGCGGTGGCAGCGGTGTTCTCGACGATTCTCGGAATCGAACAGGTCGGGCTCGACGACGACTTCTTCGAACTGGGCGGCAATTCCCTGTCCGCGACCAGACTCGCGGCGAGAATCGGCGCTGCCACGGACGTCAACATCGCTGCAGGTGAGGTGTTCCAGGATTCCACGGTCGCCGGCCTGGCTCGGGCTGTGGACGCAAAGGCAGGAGCTGCTCGCCGCATCGCGTTGGGAGAGCTACCGCGTCCTGATCGTATTCCGGTTTCGTTGGCGCAGCAGCGCATGTGGTTCTTGAATCGGTTCGACGCGGAATCTGCCGCGTACAACATTCCCGTCGCGATCCGGTTGTCCGGCGCTCTGGACGTCGATGCGTTACGGGCTGCGATCGACGACGTGGTGGGACGGCACGAGCCGTTACGGACGTTGTATCCCGAGGACGAGTCGGGGCCGGTGCAGAAGATTCTGCCCGCCGCCCAGGCAGGTGTCGATCTCGAGGTCGTCGATGTCGATCCTGGTGAGATCGTGTCTGTAGTGCGAGCATTGGCGGCCACATCCTTCGATGTCACCGCCCAGGTGCCGGTTCGGGTGCGGTTGTACCGGTTGTCGGAGACCGAGTACGTGTTGGCGTTGGTGGTTCAGCACATCTCCGCCGACGGTGGATCGATGGGTCCGTTGACCCGCGATGTGATGGTTGCGTACGGTGCCCGGTCTGCCGGTGGGGTTCCGGGGTGGGCGCCGCTGGAGGTTCAATACGCAGATTTCGCGATCTGGCAGCGTGAAGTTCTCGGTTCCGAAGACGATCCGAGATCGATTGCGTTCGAACAGTTGTCGTTCTGGAAGCAGGAGCTCGCCGGGCTTCCGGATCAGCTGGAGTTGCCGACGGATCGGCCGCGACCTGCTGTGCAGTCCTTTGCCGGCGGGAAGATCGATTTCTCGATGAACGCCTCGGTCCAGGAGTCGTTGTCGGCGGCGGCACGGTCGAGCAACGCGACGTTGTTCATGGCGGTGCACGCAGCGTGGGCGAGTGTGTTGGCGCGGCTGTCCGGTTCGGTGGACATCGCAGTCGGGTCGCCGATCGCAGGTCGCGGTGAAGCTGCCTTGGACGATCTGATCGGAATGTTCGCGAACACGTTGGTCTTTCGGACCGAGGTGGATCCGTCGGCGAGCTTCGAGCGGACGTTGGCTGCTGTGCGCGAGGTGGACGTGCGTGCACTGGCGCACGCGGACGTTCCGTTCGAGCGGCTCGTCGAGGTGCTCAACCCCGCGCGGTCCACTGCACGTCATCCGCTGTTCCAGGTCGGTCTGTCGTTTCAGAACATCGAGAAGGCGGTGCTCGAACTGCCAGGGCTGTCGGTGTCCGCGGTCGATGCGGACGCCGAGGTCGCGCAGTTCGATCTGCATCTGATCGTCTCCGACCAGTACGACGAGGACGGTAATGCGACAGGGATGGGCGCCACCCTGAAGTACGCGACTGCGTTGTTCGACGAGGACACCGCCCGGTCGATCGTGGATCGGTTCGTCGCGTTCGTGACTGCGGTGGCGTCGGACCCCTCCGTCGTCGTGGGTGATGTGGACATCATGGGCGCGAGTGAGCGCGAGCTCACGGTGGTGACGTGGAACGAGACGGCGCACGAGATCGATTCGGGGGCGACTCTGGTGGCCGCTGTCGACTCGGCAGTGTCCGGTCGTCAGGATGCGATCGCGTTGACGTTCGGGGATCGATCGTGGTCCTACCGGGAGTTCGACGAACGCGTGAACCGTCTTGCTCGATATTTGATTTCGTGTGGTGTCGGGCCCGAATCCACGGCCGCGGTCGCCATCCGGCGGTCGGAGGTGATGGTGTGGGCGATGTTCGCGGTGGTCAAGGCGGGCGGTGCGTACGTGCCCGTCGATCCGGATCAACCCGCGGACCGTGTCGGATACATCGTCGGGTCCGCCGCGCCCGTGGTGGTGTTGATCGCCGGTGGAGACGGTGCCGAGTTCGCCGGCGCGTCGATTCCGGCCGGACAGCGGGTCGTCGACATCGAGGATCTGGACCTCGGCGGCGTCGACGGTACGGCGGTGACGGATGAAGATCGGGCGGTGCCGTTGCGCCCGGACAACACCGCGTACGTGATCTTCACGTCCGGTTCGACCGGTCGCCCCAAGGGGGTCGCGGTGTCGCATCGTTCGGTGGTCAATCAGCTCGAATGGATGCGCGCCGAGTACGAACTGGACGAGTCCGACGTCTTTCTGCTCAAGACTGCTGCGACGTTCGACCTGTCGGTGTGGGAGTTGTGGTCGTGGGTGGTCGTAGGTGGTCGCCTGGTGATCGCCACTGCGGATGGGCACCGCGATCCGGTGTATCTGTCGACGCTCGTGCAGCACGAAGCAGTGACGACATTGCACGTCGTGCCATCGGTGCTCGCGGCGATGGTGGAGGCATCGGGTGGGGCGTTGCCGTCGTCGATTCGTCGGGTACTGGCCATCGGTGAGGCGTTGCCTGCGTCGACTGCGCGGACGGTGCTCGGCGGCGGAAACCTCCGCCTCGACAATGTGTACGGTCCTACCGAGGCCGCGGTGTCGGTCACGTCGATCCAGCTCGAGCTTCCGATCGACTCCGTCGTACCGATCGGCCGGCCGGAGTGGAATTGTCGTGTGGCCGTGTTGGATTCGCGTCTGCATCCGGTTCCTGTCGGCGTCGTGGGCGAGCTGTACCTGTCCGGAGTGCAATTGGCTCGGGGATATCAGGGTCGGTTCGACCTGACCGCGGATCGGTTCGTCGCCGACCCTGCCGGGAGTGGTGAGAGGATGTACCGCACCGGTGATCTGGTCCGGTGGCGAGCCGACGGAGTACTCGACTACATCGGACGCAGTGACTTCCAGGTCAAGATCCGTGGATTTCGAATCGAACTGGGCGAGATCGAGTCCGTGGTCGCCGGTGTGCCCGGAGTTCGTGACGTCGCCGTTCTGGCGCGGTCGGACGAGCGGCTGGGGGACCGCCTGGTCGCGTACGTCGTGGGATCGTCGGGTGACGTCGATCCAGGTGCGGTGAAAGCGGCGGTGGCCGAACGGCTTCCGTCGTACATGATCCCGGCCGCGTTCGTCGTGCTGGACGAGTTGCCTCGGAACGTCAACGGAAAGCTCGACCGTGCTGCGTTGCCCGAGCCCGAGATGGAGGTGCGGGAGTTCCGTGCACCGACATCGCCGACAGCGCAGACGGTGGCCGACGTGTTCGCGGACGTGCTCGGAGTCGAGCAGGTCGGCCTCGACGACGACTTCTTCGAACTGGGTGGCAATTCGTTGGTGGCCACCCAGATCGTGGCTAGGTTGAGCACGGCGGTCGGCTTCCAGGTCCCGTTGCTGTGGATGTTCTCGGGATCGACCGTCGACGCGTTGGCGCGCAGAATCGACGAAGGACCTGCGGTCACGGACGCCCGGACAGCATTGGACGTCGTGTTGCCGATACGACCCTCGTCGTCCGGTCGTCGACTGTGGTGTTTCCATCCGATAGTGGGCGTGTCGTGGTCGTTCGGAGGGTTGGCGCAGACGCTGGCGTCCGACATCGGCATCACCGCACTGCAGTCACCGGCACTGACGGAGCCCGAGTGGGCTCCGAGATCCATAGCGGACTGGGCCGACAGGTACGTCGACGAAATTCGACGCGTTCAACCGGAGGGTCCGTACGAACTCCTGGGATGGTCGCTCGGGGGTGTCCTGGCTCATGCCGTCGCAGTGCGGTTGCAGAAACAGGGGAGCACCGTTCGACTTCTGGCGATGATGGACAGCGCGCTGGGCGGATCGGAGGAAGCAGCCGACGTCGCCGCGCGTGCCACCCCCGTGACGATGTCGCACCTGTTCGGCGCACTCTTACCGGATGCCACGTTCGACGGTTCGGACGTCACCGCGGAGTCCATAGCTGCCGCCGTTGCCACTCTCCCCGCTCCGTTCTCCGAGATCTCGGCGGAGCGAATAGCCGACGTGGTCTCCGGCGCAGAGGAGGCACGCTCCCTGCTGGCCGGGCACGTGCCCGAGGTCTTCGACGGTGACGTGGTGTACTTCACCGCCGGAGTAGACGATCCGACGGGCAGAGTCGGCGCAGATGGATGGCACCCCTTCCTCACCGGTCGGGTGGACAATCAGGTGGTCGAAGAAACTCACTGGAGAATGGCATCTGCTCGCGCATTGGCCATTGTCTCGAAAGTGGTGAACTCGTCGAAATAGTGCATAACAATCGAAAGTATTGTTATGCACTTTTCGATTCGACTTCGATCCTGTTATTTCGGACATTCGACCGTATGCGGCTTGTTCGGGCGACTGTCTCAGAATCCAAAACCTCAGTGTGACTTGGCTGATGCGCTGTTCGCCGCGCGGTCGGCGGGTGTTCGCCGAACCTTTTCGTAATCGTGTTGTAATAGTTCGTCGAGTCCGGGTGAGCATGTTTCCAACGAAGCCTGCCCACGACGAACGGCGGGCGACCTGGCCACGAGGCGGCGTCCAACGAGCACGGTCGAGGGGTTGTTCACGTATGAGTTCGCGGTCCACGTCGTCGAGTGACCGAGTGAAGGGTGAACGAAAGGATCGCGGGCAACGGGGACGTAGACCGGCCCGTAGTCGGGTCACGCTGCTACCGGCGTTGCTGAGTACCGCGGTCGAACGAGATCCGAGCGCCGTCGCGATCGTCGACGGCGAGCGGACGGTCACGTACGCCGAACTCGACGCCCGGTCGTCCAGGCTGGCTCGGTACCTCATCTCCGGCGGAGTCGGCCCCGAAGTCGTGGTCGCACTCGCTCTGACTCGATCGATCGAGTCGATCGTCGCGGTGTGGGCCGTCGTCAAATCGGGAGGCGCCTTCCTTCCGGTCGACCCGTCCTACCCGGCCGAACGCATCCGCCACATGGTGACCGACTCGGGCGCGAGCCGAGGGCTCACCCTCACCGAGCATCTGTCGTCGTCCACCATGCACCCGGCCGGGCTACCGAATGCGTGCGCATGGACCGCGCTCGACGACACCGAGACGGGGGCGCGCCTGGGCGAACTGTCCGACGAGCCGGTGTCCACGAGCGAACGAACCGGTACCCTGCGTGCCGAGAACCCCGCTTATCTCATCTACACCTCCGGCTCGACGGGCACGCCGAAAGGGGTGGTGGTGACGCATGCGGGGCTGGCAGCCCTGTGCGCTCAGGCAGTGCGGACGCTCGACCTGACCCATCGTTCCCGGACACTGCATTTCACCTCACCCAGCTTCGACGTGTCGGTGTTCGACTATCTGATCGCGATCGGCTCGTCCGCAACGATGGTGATCGCGCCTCCGGACAACTACGGCGGCGAAGAACTCGTCGAGCTGCTTCGCCGAGAACGCGTCACGCATGGCTTCTCGACCCCTGCGGCCCTGACATCGGTGGACGGTAACGGACTCGACGACCTGGAGGTTCTGGTCGTGGGAGGCGAGGACTTCGGGGCCGATCTGGTCGCACGGTGGGCACCCGGCAGGTCGCTGATCAACGGGTACGGACCCACCGAGGCCACGATCTTCGCGACGATGTCCGATCCGATCCGGGACGGTTCCCCCGTGACGATGGGCCGCCCTGTCGACGGAATGCGCGCTCACGTTCTCGACGCGCGTCTCGCGCCTGTTCCACCGGGGGTCGCTGGGGAGTTGTACCTTGCCGGACCCGGTGTGGCCAGGGGATATCACGGTCGCTCGTCGTTGACCGCGGCGCGATTCGTGGCCGACCCCCGCGATTCCGCCGGTGGACGTATGTACCGGACGGGCGACCGTGTTCGCAGTACGTCGTCCGGCGGTCTGGAGTACCTCGGCCGCAACGACTTCCAGGTGAAGATTCGCGGATTCAGAATAGAGCTCGGTGAAATAGACGCTGTTCTTCGATCTCACCCGGACGTCGATTTCTCCCTCACGACAGGCGTCGACGCCGGTGCCGGAACCACTGCGCTGGCGTCCTACGTTCTGCCCTCGAAATCCGCAGCACCCGACGCCGCTGAATTGAAGGAGTGGGCGGGCCGGTCTCTGCCGTCGCACATGGTTCCGTCGGCTGTCGTGCTGATCGATCACGTGCCGCTCACCGGTGCAGGCAAAGTGGATCGTTCTGCATTGCCGCAGCCGGAGTTCACCGCGCGTGAGTTCCGTGAACCGTCGACGTTCGCCGAGAAAGCAGTTGCCGCCGTGTATGCGGAACTGCTCGGCCGCGACCGGGTGGGCGCGGACGACAACTTCTTCGAACTCGGTGGGAACTCGCTGATCGGAACCCAGGTTGCAGCACGTGTCGGATCACGGCTCGACTGCTGCGTGCCCGCCCGGTTGTTGTTCGACGCGCCGACGGTCGCAGGTTTGGCTCGCGAAATCGCAGCGATGATCGAGAGATACGGGGAGGGCACTCGCCTGTCGGGCCACCTGGATGTGGACGCTGTCGATCTGGCTGTCTTCGACCTGGTTGCCCGCGAAAAGTCTCGTCGGACATATCACCTGGCGGACGATCCGAGACCGGATCCGGTGACCTTCGATGCTGCCGGTGCGCCGTCCACGACGACACTGCGGGCCACCCTGGTCCCGTTGTCCCCCAATCAGGAGCGGCTGTGGGAGGACAACCGTCTTTCGCAGACCCACGCGCGCAACATTCCTGTGGCCGTACGGATGCAGGGAGAACTGGACGTCTCCGCGTTGCGTGCGGCGGCACTCGATGTCGTCGACAGGCACGAGGTACTTCGAACCGTCTATCCGGATGTCGACGGTGTCGGACACCAGAAGGCAGTCGCAGCCCACGACGTTCGGCTCGACCTCGAACCGATCGACGTCGACGAGAACGACATCGCCTCCGCGGTGGAGAAGGTAGCGGCGACCCGCTTCGACGTGACCGCCGAGGTCCCTGTGCGAACCGCGGTGTTGAGGGTATCGCCGGTCGACCACGTTCTCGTTTTCGTCTTGCACCACATCGCCGGTGACGGATTCTCGATGCGTCCACTCACCACGGACGTGCTGACCGCGTACGTCTCGCGAACAGACGGCCGTACGCCCGAGTGGGAGCCGCTGCCGATCCAGTACGCCGACCATGCCCTGTGGCTTCGAAGCGTCCTGGGTGACCCCGATGATCCAGAGTCGCTGGCACACCGACAGGTCGAGTACTGGCGGTCGCGATTGGACGGCCTCGCGTCGGCCGGACGTGTCCCGACCGATCACGCACGTCCGGCGACGGTGACGACGTCGGGTGCGAATGTCGGCTTCCTGATTTCCGCGGACGTTCGTCGAACCGTGGAAACGTTGGCCGTGGAGAACAACGCATCGCTGTTCATGGCCGTACACGCTGCAGTGGCAGCAGTGCTCGGTCACGAATCGGGATCCGACGACATCGCCGTTCGAATTCCAGCGGCCGGTCGAGGGCTCGCAGAACTCGACGGGCTCATCGGGAAGTTCAACAACTCGGTGGTGCTGCGAACGCGTGTCGACCCGGATACCGCGTTCACGGACCTGCTCGCGCACAGTCGCGCCGTCGACCTGAGTGCTCTGGAGCATGCAGACGTGCCCATCGACGACGTGCTGAGCCGAGTCGACACCGGTGAACTGCCCGTTCAGACGACGGTCAGTTTTCAGAACCTCGGGTGGCCCGGCTTGGAACTGCCTGGCTTGCGGATCACACCGGTCGATTTCGATTACGGGGTCAGCAAATACGAGCTTCAGCTGGTGTTTCAGGACGTGACGGGTGACGCGGGCGACGCCGCGCTGGCAGGAACCGTGCTTTATGCGACCGACCTGTTTCGCGAAGAAACGGCGGAACGACTGGCAGCCGGCGTCTCACGTCTTCTCGACGCCGTGTCGATCGACCCGTCCGTGACCATCGGCGAGGCCCTCGCACCGTCGGTTCCCGGTGCGACCAGAGGAGACTGACGGTCAGGGAAGTTTCACAAAACGCCCAGCCCCGACCGGAGACGACGCGTTCGTCACAGTATCGTGGGCAAGGTAGACCGCTCTTGATTGTTCGGTACGCGAACACCGCGGTACCGAACATTCGATCGAGGGTGGGGAGGATTGCACCACATGGTTGTCGATCCCGACCACAGCCTGCCCCTCTCGGTCACCGACGTTCGCAGGCTCGTCACGTCCGTCGCGCACGCGGAGGCCGATCGTCCCGCCCTCGTGTTCGACGGTGTGACCGTCCGATTCGGTCAGCTGGCCGAGGCAGTGGACCGGCTGGACTCCAGCATGGGTGGAGTCCTCGGACCGGACGCGCTGTTCGCTCTGGTCCTGGGAGACCTGCTTCCCGCGACCTTCCAGTCCGACGAGGGTGCGTTCGACCGCGTTCTCACCGAGCTCGCCGCCTCGCTGTCCCGTCTCGTCGCCGCCCCCGAGTTCGACGGCGACGATGTCAGGCCGTCCGGCACGTTGCTCGACGAATTCGACGCTGTCGTGGAGAGCACACCGGACAGCCCTGCGGTGCGGTTTCGAGACCAGGTGTTGAGCTACGGAGAGCTGGATCGGAGAGCCGAGCAGGTGGCACGTCACCTCGTGTCGCTGGGTGCCGGGCCCGACCGAACCGTCGGCGTGGCCATGCATCGGTCGGTCGAGTTGATCGTGGCAATGTACGGAATCGTCAAGTCCGGCGCCGCCTATCTACCGTTGGACCCCGATCATCCGCGCGAGCGGCTCGACTACATCGTCGACGTCGCCGAGCCGGTACTGATCGTCACCGAGGACACCATCGCCCACCGGCTGCCGTCCGAAGTGCCCGTCGTCGATGTTCGAACCCTCCTGACCCACGGTTCCGACGCCCGTGACGGGGATCTGTCGGGACCGGCGCCGGACGACCTGGCCTATGTGATCTTCACGTCCGGATCGACCGGTCGGCCGAAAGGCGTCGGGGTCTCGCACCGCGCAATCGCCGCGAACCTGCACTGGCGACAGCGCCTGTACCGGCTGAACGCGCGGGACGTCGTCCTGCAGAAGACACCGTTCACCTTCGACGTGTCGGTGTGGGAGTTCTTCTGGCCGCTGCAAGTGGGTGCGACGCTCGTCGTCGCGGAGCCGGGTGGGCACACCGACCCCGAATACCTTGCGACGACCATCCGGTCCACCGACGTGACCGTCGCGCATTTCGTCCCGTCGATGCTGGCGGTGTTCGTCGATGTCGTCGGCGTAGAGGATATTTCGAGTCTCAGATACCTCTTCGCGTCGGGCGAAGAGCTCGGTGCCGCCACCGCAGCACGGTTCGCATCGCTGTCGGCTGCCGAGCTGCACAACCTGTACGGGCCGACCGAGGCCGCCGTCGACGTGACCGCGCACCACGTGACGGGGGCAGGCGACGGACCTGTACCCATCGGCGTAGCTGCCGACGACACCGAGCTGTATGTACTCGACGGTGCACTCGGCCCCGTGCCCGATGGGACGGTCGGAGAGTTGTACCTCGCCGGTATTCAACTGGCACGCGGATACGTCGGAAAATCGCAGCTCACTGCGGATCGGTTCGTGGCCGACCCATTCGGTTCAGGTCGACGCATGTATCGCACCGGGGACCTGGTCAAGTGGACCGACGGCGGGGTTCTGGTCTACCTCGGCCGCAGTGACTCCCAGGTCAAACTCCGCGGACTGCGGATCGAGCTCGGCGAAGTGGAAACCGTTCTGCAGCAGGATCCCTCCGTGCTTCAATGCGCGGTGATCGTGCGCGGCGACCGCCTGGTCGGATACGTGGTGCCGACGAGATCGTCCGAATTCGACGAGGAGGCGGCGACGGCCAGGCTGAAGGCGGTGCTTCCGGCGTACATGGTGCCGAGTGCCCTGGTGGAACTGGACGCGATGCCACTCGGACACTCCGGCAAACTCGATCGGCGAAGCCTTCCTGACCCCCCGGCCGAACGAACCGCCTTCCGCGCACCGGAATCCGACACGGAAATCGGTGTCGCGGAGGAGTTCGAGGTGCTCCTCGGTGTATCCGGCGTCGGGCTGGACGACGACTTCTTCGCCCTCGGTGGGAACTCGTTGGCGGCGACGCGTGCGGTGTCCCGTGTGAATTCTCGATTCGGCGTACGCACCGCCGTCCGTGACTTCTTCGACAACGCGACCGTGGAACAGTGGGCGACGGTCGTCGAGTTCGCCGCCGGTTCCGGGCCCGACGGCACCGCCGTGCTCGGGCGTCTGCCGGTGACCTACCCCGTCCCGCTCTCGGCTGCCCAACAACGAATGTGGTTCTCGGCCAGGCTCGACAGCGAGTCCGCCGCCGACAACATCGTGCTGGCGCTCGAACTGCGCGGGCCGCTGGATCCGACTGCTCTGACGGCAGCTGTCGGTGACGTGGTCGCTCGCCAGGCGGTACTGCGGACCACCTACCCGGAGGTCGACGGGACAGGCACCCAATCGGTGGCCGATCCAGGGCATGCCCCGATCGATCTGAGCGTCGTCGACGCGGATCCGTCGTCGGTGATGCGTCACCTGGAGCGGGCCGCCACGACGCCGTTCGACGTCACAGCCGCGCCGCCGTTCCGAGTCAGGTTACTGCGCACGGCATCCGAGCATCACGTCTTGATCTTCGTGGTCCATCACATCGCAGCCGACGGCTTCTCCATGCGCCCTCTTGCGTCGGATGTCACGGAAGCGTACGTCTCGCGCCTCGCTGGGCACGCGCCCGAGTGGATGCCGCTACCGGTGCAGTACACGGACTTCACGGTGTGGCAGCGAGCGCTGCTCGGGGCATCCGACGATTCGACGTCACTGGCTGCGGCTCAGGAAAGGTTCTGGTCGACGACACTCGCCGGTGCGACGGAGGAGACGATCGTCCCGACGGACAGGCCGCGAGGGCCAGTTCGGTCGGGATCGGGTGGACGTAGTTCCCGACGTCTCGATGCAGCCGTCCATCGGCGAATCGTCGAACTCGCCGGACGCCGGGGCGTCACTCCGTTCATGGTGGTGCACGCCTGCATCGCAGTGTTGTTGGCGCGGATGTCCGGTGAATCGGATGTCGTCGTGGGTACACCGGTTGCCGGCCGCGGTGAGACCGATCTCGACGCAGTCGTCGGCATGTTCGTGAACACGCTGGTGCTGCGGACGCCGGTGGACTCGTCGGCGACCTTCGACGACGTGTTGGCCCGAGTACGCGAGGTGGACCTGTCCGCGTTCGCTCACGCGGACCTTCCGTTCGACCGTGTGGTGGAGATACTGGACCCACCTCGTGTCTCTGGACGTCACCCGTTGTTCCAGGTGTTGTTGACCTTCCAGGACGGAGGCCGCGCGACCGTACAGGCGTCCGGACTTGCGCTGTCGCCCGTGGAGGTCGCCGTCCATGCCGCCAGATTCGACCTCGAACTGGTCTTCTCCGAAAGCTACTCCAGCTCCGGTGACCCGAACGGCATCGAATTCTCCATCACGTACGCGCGCGACATCTTCGATACGTCGACCGTCGACGCGCTGGCCGCTCGCGTTCGTCTTCTCCTCGACGTGGTGTCCGAGGATTCGACGGCGGTCGTCGGCGACATCGCTCTGATCGATGCCGCCGAGCGCCGCTGGTTGATCGACGAGATCAATTCGACCCATCACGAGTTCGACGAGACGTCGACGTTGGTGTCGATGTACGCTGCGCGCGCGGCAGCGTCGCCCGATGCCGACGCTCTGACGTGCGACGACGTCACTCTGACCTATCGGGAGTTCGACGCACGCGTGAACACGCTTGCGCGGTACCTGATCTCGCGAGGCGTCGGTCCGGAAACGCGAGTCGCGGTCTCGATGCATCGCTCCTTCGACCTCTTCGTGGCCATTTACGCCGTGCAGGCAGCTGGTGCTGCATACGTCCCGATGGATCCGGATCAGCCTGGAGAGCGGCAGCGGCACATCGTCACGGCGTCGAACGCTGTGCTGGTGCTGTCGAGGAACGAGGACCTTGTCGGCGCGTCGATCTCGAGCCAGGCGCTCGAAGCATCGAGTGTCCCGGCGGTGTCCGTGGACGAGATCGACCTGCGCGCCTTCTCGCCCGGACCGCTGACCGACGCCGATCGTCTCGGTACGCTCACCGCGGCGAACACTGCCTACGTTCTCTTCACGTCGGGATCGACGGGTGCCCCCAAGGGGGTGTCGGTCGACCACCGCGCCATCGTGAATCGGCTCGTCTGGATGCAGGAACAATACGGGTTGACCCGAGAGGACGTCGTCCTGCACAAGACTCCGGTGACGTTCGACGTGTCGGTGTGGGAGTTGTTCTGGCCGTTGCACATCGGTGCTCGAACGGTGATCGCGCGTCCGCACGGCCACCGTGATCCGAACTACCTGGCCTCGCTCCTGTCGTCCCAGCAGGTAACGGTCCTGCACTTCGTACCGTCGATGGCCGCCGTGTACGCCTCCGATAGGGCACCGGCGAACGTCGCGCCGCGATGGGTGTTCTGCTCGGGAGAAGCCCTGCCGTCCGCAACGGCATCGTCGCTGCAGACGGCACTGCCGGGTGCACGCGTGGTCAACCTGTACGGCCCCACGGAGGCTGCCGTCGACGTGACCCACCACGAGTTCTCCGACACCGACACCGACGGCGTACCGATCGGACGTCCCGTGTTCAACACTCGTGTGCACGTGCTCGATTCGAGGTTGCACCCGGTCCCCGTGGGTGGGCAAGGGGAGTTGTACCTCGGCGGCGTGCAACTCGCGCGCGGATACTCGAATCGTCCCGAGCTGACGGCCGACCGGTTCGTCGCCGACCCGTTCTCGATCGACGGGGCGAGGCTCTATCGCACGGGTGACGTCGTACGGATGCGCACCGACGGCGAGCTGGAATACCTCGGCCGCTCGGACTTTCAAGTCAAGCTGCGAGGGTTGCGCATCGAACTCGGGGAGATCGAGAACGTTCTTCTCCGCGACGGCTCGGTCCACCACGCCGTGGTGGATGTACGAGGTGACAGGCTCGTTGCCTACATCGTCCCCTCGCACGGGTCGTCCGTGGACACCGAACGGCTACGGGATGTGGCCGGGCGGGTACTGCCCGAATACATGGTTCCGTCGGCGTTCCTCGTGATCGGCGAGCTCCCGCTCGGACCGTCGGGCAAACTGAACAGGCGAGCGCTGCCGGAGCCGATGTTCGAGCGCACAGAGTTCACCGAGCCGCGTACTCGCGCCGAGCACGTAGTCGCCGAGGTCTACAGCAGCCTCCTGCGTGTCGATCGAGTCGGGCGCGACGACGAATTCTTCTCTCTCGGTGGCAACTCGCTTCTCGCCACTCAGGTGACCGCCCGGGTCGGCGCAGAACTCGACGTCGACCTCGATGTCCGCGCCGTGTTCGACGCACCGTCGGTGGCTGCCCTGGCAGCAGTGATCGATCGCAGCGTCGGGAAGAAGCGGCGCGCACCCCTGACGGCGCGCACACGTCCGGAACGAATACCGCTGTCCCTTGCGCAGCAACGAATGTGGTTCCTGGATCAGTTCGAACCGGACTCCGCCGCCTACAACATTCCCATCGTCGTCCGTCTCACCGGTGAGCTGAACGAGACAGCCCTCCGAACGGCCATCGACGACATCCGTGAACGCCACGAAACGCTACGCACCGTGTATCCGGATGTGGACGGTGTCGGCCACCAACGAATTCTGCGTATCGACGAGAGCCCGTTCGAGCTCGGTGTGGACACCTGCACCGAGAACGACGCGCTCGGACGCATCCGCGTGCTGGTGAACACGAGTTTCGCGCTGTCCGAAGCTCCGCCGTTCCGTGCCCATCTGTTCCGAGTCGGCGATACCGAAGGAATCCTCGCGGTCGTCGTCCACCACATCGCCGCCGACGGTTTCTCCATCGGTCCCCTCATGCGAGACATCGTGTACGCATACGCGGCACGAGTCGGAGGTCGGACACCGATGTGGGAGCCGATGAAGGTGCAGTACGCCGACTTCTCGGTGTGGCAGCGCGAGGTCCTCGGGGAGGAGAACGATCCGGAATCTCTGGTTCGCACGCAGATCGACTACTGGAAGCGGCGTCTCGCAGGGAGCCCCGAGCAGCTGGACCTACCGACCGACCGTCCTCGCCCGGTCGTGCAGTCCGAGCGCGGTGCCGTTCACCGCTTCGCGATCGGCGGTGCATTGCATCGCGCCGTCGTCGCGCTGGGCCTCGACGTGGGATGCACGCCGTTCATGGTCGTGCACGCAGCGTTCGCGATTCTGTTGGCACGTGCGGCGGCAACGGAAGACGTCACGATCGGAACGCCGATCGCAGGCCGTGGTGAGCGTGCGCTGGACGATGTGATCGGCATGTTCGTCAACACGCTCGTGCTCAGATCCGAGATCCGTCCCTCGGACACCGTGAGGCACGTGCTCGCGTCGACGCGCGAATCCGACCTCGACGCGTTCGCGAACTCGGACCTTCCGTTCGAGCGGCTGGTGGAGATACTCGATCCGACGAGGTCGACGGCGAGACAACCTCTGTTCCAGGTGATGCTCGCGTTCCAGAATCTCGAACGCACAAGCGTCGAGCTCCCGGAGATCCGCGCCGCGGGCGTCGAACTGGAAACCGGGCTGTCGAAGTTCGATCTGTACCTGACCATGTCGGAGGATTTCGACCGTTCCGGCGAACCCGCAGGAATGTCGGCTCAGTTCCTCTACCTGACCGAGCTGTTCGACGAAGACACCATCGCCGCAGCCGGACGGCGATTCGTCCGAATACTCGAGGCCATGGTCACCGATCGGTTCGCGGTCGTCGGTGACATCGACCTTCTCGACGACCACGAGACGACATCGGTTCTCACCGAATGGAACCGAACCGCGGTCGCTGCCCGCGAGGACATGCTCCTCGATCGATTCCGCCGGGTTGCCCAGAGGTCTCCCGATTCGATTGCGATTCGCCACGGTGACCACGAGATCTCCTACGCACAGTTCTCCGATCAGGTGAAGGCGCTGTCTCGGACGCTGCAACACGCAGGTGTCGGACCGGAGACCACCGTCGGTGTGGCAGTGTCACGGTCTTTCGAGTCGGTCCTCGCGGTGTACGCCGTGCTCGATGCCGGCGGTGCCTACGTACCGATCGATCCGCAGCAACCGATCGAGCGCCTGCACTACGTTCTGGAGGCGTCCGAAGCCTCAGTCGTTCTCGTCGACGGTGCTGCGTCGAGCGTGGAGTTGTCGAAGGCGACAACCGGGGTCGTCACCATCGACGTGCACCACACGGTCGAGAGCGAACCGAACGCGACTGTGTCGGTCCATCGACACCATCCGGACGTCGCGGCGTACGTGATCTTCACGTCCGGGTCGACCGGCAGGCCGAAGGGTGTGGTGGTCAGCCACCGCGCCGTCGTCAATCGGCTGGACTGGATGCAGCAGTGCTATCCACTGGGCACCGACGATGTCGTGGTCCACAAGACTCCGCTGACGTTCGACGTGTCTGTGTGGGAGCTGTTCTGGCCGCTCGGGATCGGGGCGACGCTGGTGATCGCGGATGCGGACGGTCACCGCGACCCCACCTATCTTGCACGGCTGATCGAGACGCACTCCGTCACCGTCGCGCACTTCGTACCGTCGATGCTCGCGGTGTTCACCGCTCATCCGGACGCGCGGTCGGCGCGAAGGCTGCGGCGGATCTTCGCATCCGGAGAAGCGCTCCCCGCTGCCACAGTGCGTGCGACATCGGAGATTCTGGCTGGAACCGACCTCGTCAACCTGTACGGACCCACCGAGGCCGCCGTCGATGTCACCCGGTACGACATCGTCGACTCCGCTGCGCCGACCGTACCCATCGGCCGGCCGGTCTCGAACACCCGTGTGTACGTGCTCGATTCGCGCTTGAACCCGGTATGGCCCGGTGTAGTGGGGGAGCTGTATCTGGCAGGGGTACAACTCGCCAGAGGCTATGCGACGAGACCGACACTGACTTCCGAGAGGTTCGTCGCCGACCCGTTCGATTCGACGGGCGGACGACTCTATCGGACTGGAGATCTGGTGCGGTGGAACCCCGTCGGTGAACTCGACTACGTGGGCCGCAGCGATTTCCAGGTGAAACTTCGAGGCCAGCGCATCGAATGCGGTGAGGTCGAGGCTGCAGTGCTCACTCATCCCAACGCTCGCCAGGCCGTCGTGGTACTGCACACCGACGCAATCGTCGGTGACTCCTTGGTGGCGTACGTCGTACCCGAGGACGGGGCGAGCATCGACGCAGCGGACATCCGTGCGGCTACTGCGCGCTTCGTCCCCGACTACATGGTTCCGACGTCGATCGTCGTCGTCGACCGGCTGCCGGTCGGTCCGAACGGCAAGCTCGACCGTCGGGCGCTGCCCGCGCCCGCGGTCCAGGTGCGGACGCACAGGGCGCCGTCGACTCCCGTCGAGGAGATCGTCGCCTCGACCTACTCGGACATGCTCGGCGCACCCCGAGTGGGTCTGGACGACGATTTCTTCGCCCTGGGCGGGAACTCGCTGATCGCAACCCAGGTGGTGGCGCGGTTGGGAGCAGAGCTGTCCACCGACGTTCCCCTTCGGATGTTGTTCGACGCTCCGGGAGTCGAGGTCCTCGCAGGACGAATCGAGCGGGAGACCACGCGGTCGGTCCGAGGCGTTCTGGCGCGACGACCGGACCACGACACCCCGGCTCCGCTGTCCCTACCGCAGCAACGCATGTGGTTCCTCAACCGACTCGATCCTCGTTCGGCAGCGAACAACGTGCCCGCGCTGATCCGGATAACAGGAAACCTCGACGTCGGAGCCCTGGTCGAGGCCTTTCACGACGTCACGACCCGACACGAGATCCTACGGACGCGCTACCCCGACGTCGACGGGGTCGGCTTCCAGTTCGTCGAACCCCACCGTTCGGTTGCACTACGTGTGGAGCACAGTGACTCCGCGTCGACTACCGCGCGAGTCCTCGAGATGGTGTCTCGTGGATTCGACGTGACCGAGACGGTTCCCGTACGCGCGGTTCTGCTGCGGGAGTCCGCAGACGAGCACGTCCTCGTCGTCGTCGCCCACCACATCTCCGTGGACGGATTCTCGGTAGGTCCGCTCACCCGGGACCTGGCGCGCGCGTACGCAGCTCGGGCGTCCGGCAACGAACCCGCATGGGATCCTCAGCCCCTGCAGTATGCGGACTTCGCAGTCTGGCAGCGCAATTTCGTCGGCTCCGAAAACGATCCCGCATCGCCCGCGTCGCGTCAGATCGACTACTGGGTCCGGCAGCTCTCGGACGTGCCTGCCGAAATCGAGTTGCCGCGCAGCAGTTCTCGCGCGACGACGACGGCCGCTGCCGAGGAACGGGCAGGCGCCGTCGTCGTGTCCATCGATCGGTCGACGCGAGATGCGGTGGCAACGTACGCCAGAGGCGTCGGGGCAACTCCGTTCATGGTCATGCACGCCGCCCTCGCCGTGGTGTTGTCGCGAATGTCCGCCAACGAGGACATCACCGTCGGAACCGTTGTCGCGGGTCGTGGGGACAGTCGCCTCGACGAGATGATCGGTATGTTCGTCAACACTCTCGTTCTGCGCACCCGGGTCGATCCGGCCGCGAACTTCGACCGGTTCGTGGCCGACGTACGTGAAACCGATCTGTCCGCGTTCGCCAACGCCGACGTGCCGTTCGAGCGAATCGTCGATGTGACGGATCCGCACCGAATCCGCGGCAGACACCCGCTCTTCCAGGTGATGTTCGTGTTCCAGAACCTCGCTCGGATCGACTTGGAGTTGCCCGACCTGACCATCAGCGGGGTGGAATTCGATTCCGTCGAGGCGAAATTCGATCTGCAGGTGACGGTGGCCGACGCCTACGACGCCGGTGACGTGGCCGGGTGGGACGTCGAATTCGTGTACGCCGCGGATGCACTGGATCGAGCCACGGTGCAGCGCATCGCCGACGCCTACGCACGTGCTGCGTCCGCGCTCGTGGAGCAGGCGCACGAGCCGCTGGGGGACGTGACGCTGCTTCCGGCTGCGGAGCTGGAGCTCGCACTCGTCACCGAGACAACCGACGACCCGATGCCGTCCGCATTCTCCACGTTGGTCGACCGGTTCCATGCCATGGCCGGAGAGGTACCCGATCGCGTTGCACTGCGTGACGGGGGCAGATCCTGGACTTACCGAGATGTCGCGGCGAAAGCGAACGTGATCGCTCGCGAACTGATCGCGCTGGGTGCACGCCCGGAAGCTACGGTCGCTGTGTCGCTGCCCCGATCGGCGGACCTCGTGGTCGCGCTGCTCGCCGTGGTCACCTCGGGCGCCGCGTACCTCCCCATCGATCCGGACCACCCGGACGATCGGGTTCGTTTCGTCCTCGACGATTGCGCCCCGGTCGCGGCCGTGTACCAGGGCGTCGACTCACGCTTCGGTGGACTGCCTGCCGTCGACATGGCGGCTGTCGCTCCTACCGCGGCCGAGGTGGATCGGCGCTCCGAGGCGACAGTGACCGATGCAGAACGGCATTCGTCGTTGCGTCGTGGGTCGCTCGCGTACGTCATCTACACGTCGGGATCGACGGGGCAGCCGAAAGGCGTCGGAGTCACCCATGACAACGTGCTGACCCTCTTCGAGAAGACGAACGACGTCTTCGAGTTCGGAGCGACCGACGTCTGGACGATGTTCCACTCGTTCGCATTCGATTTCTCCGTGTGGGAGATGTGGGGAGCCCTCCTTCACGGCGGCACGCTCGTCGTGGTCGATCACTACACCGCTCGTTCTCCCGAGGTGTTTCGGGAACTACTCGCCTCCGAGCGTGTCACAGTTCTCAATCAGACGCCGTCGGCGTTTCAACGGTTGGTCGACGTGGACACCGAGTCGTCGACGGAACTCGTTCTCCGGCACGTGCTGTTCGGGGGAGAAGCGCTCGAACCGCGGCGTCTGCGCACGTGGTTCGGCAGGCACGGCGACGGCGAAGCCCGTGGTCCTGCACTGTTCAACCTGTACGGAATCACGGAGACGACGGTGCATGTCACTGTCCGGCGAATCGCTGCATCCGACGTCGAGTCCGGCTCGATAATCGGGATGCCGATTGCGGGCCTGTCCGTACACGTACTCGATCGTCGCCTGCATCCCGTGCCGGTAGGCGTCGAAGGCGAACTCTACGTGGGTGGCTCTCAAGTGACCCGCGGCTATCTGGAACGACCGGGCTTGACAGCGACGCGTTTCGTAGCAAACCCCTTCGGGGACGGCGAACCTCTCTATCGCACCGGTGACCGGGTCCGATGGGTGGTCTCCGGGAAGACCGGCGAGCTCGAATTCTCGGGTCGAGCCGATCAACAGGTCAAGGTCCGTGGTTACCGTATCGAACTCGGTGAGGTGGAAGCAGCGACTGCGGCCCATCCCTCGGTAGCCACAGCGGTTGCCGTCGTGCGGGAGGACCCACCGCTCGGGCCTCGGGTCGTCGCGTACGTCGTACGTGCGGCCGGTGCGTCTGAAGACCTCGACTCGATCCGTCGAACCGTAGGAGAACGACTGCCCGACTACATGATTCCGTCCAGTTTCGTCGAACTCGAAGATCTGCCCCTCACCGTCAACGGCAAGCTCGACCGGCGCGCACTGCCTGCACCGACCGTCGTCGACACGACGTACCGCGCCCCGTCCACCGCCGTGGAAGAAGCGGTGGCGGAGGCATTCTCGGCCGTCCTCGGTAACGACCGGGTCGGCTCGGACGACGACTTCTTCGCGCTGGGCGGCAACTCGTTGGTCGCGACCCAGGTCACCGCCCGACTGGGCGCTGCTCTGGACACCGAGGTCGACCTACGAGCGCTGTTCGAAGCGCCCACGGTGTCGGCTCTCGCGGCGAGGATCGCGTCCCAGGTCGGGACGGGCAGGCGTCGAACACTGGTGTCTCTCGGTAGACCCGACACGCTTCCGCTCTCCCCGGCGCAGCAACGCATGTGGCTGCTCGCTCGACTCGACCCGACGTCCACGGACTACAACATCGCGTTCGCGCTGCGAGCGAGCGGCACCCTCGACGTCCACGTCCTGCGTCGGGCCGCAGACGACGTCGTCGGTCGCCACGAGACCCTGCGAACGTACTATCCCGACATCGACGGCGTCGGCACGCAGGTCGTTCTTCCACGCGCGGATGCAGCAATCGACTTCGTGGTCGAAGAGATCACGGGTGACGACGTCGTCGATCGTGTACGCGAGATACTCGCGACCCCGTTCGACGTCACCGCGTCGGTCCCGGTGCTCCTGCGTGTTCTCGAGGTGACGCCCACCGAGCACGTCATGGTGTTCGTCACCCACCACGTCGCAGCTGACGGTTTCTCGATGGCACCGCTGACGCGCGATCTGCTGATCGCGTACAACGCACGCATTCGCGGCACGGAGCCGTCGTGGACACCGCTCGACGTTCAGTATGCGGACTACGCGCTGTGGCAGCTCGAGGCGCTGGGGTCGACCGACGACCCGGACTCGCTGGTGTCACGGCAGGAGTCGTACTGGAGGACTGCACTGGACGGACTGCTCGAGCAGCGGGGTGTGCCCGTCGACCGAGCACGGGGCGTGGGCGTCGGTCGAGTCGGTGCCGAGTACCGCTTCGTCGTCGACGCGGACTTGCGGTCGGCCCTCGACACGCTGGCTCGTCGTCATGGCGTGACGCTGTTCATGACACTGCACGCTGCCCTCGCCGTTGTTGTGGCCAGACTGTCCGGCGATGCCGACATCGCCGTGGGGACACCGGTTGCGGGACGCGGGGACTCGGCCCTCGACGACATGGTGGGGATGTTCGTCAACACCGTGGTCCTGCGAACACCGCTCGACGGATCCGAGACCGTCGGCGACGTGCTTGCCCTGGTGCGCGAGACCGACCTGAATGCGTTCTCGCACGCCGATGTGCCGTTCGATCGCATCGTCGACATGCTCGACCCACCGCGATCGAGGTCTCGATCGCCGTTCTTCCAGGTGCTGCTCGCACTACAGAATCACGCGACCACCGTTCTCGAACTTCCGAATCTGGCCGTGTCCGCACTCGAGGCGGAAGAACACGTCGCGAGATACGACCTTCAGTTCGTGTTCTCGGATGCGGTTGCATCCGATGGGCGAGCCGAATCCGCGTGCTCGTTGATCTATGCGACCGACCTGTACGACGAGTCCACGGTGGTCCACGTCGCCGAGGTGTTGTTGTCGGTTCTGCGTTCGTTCGGGATCGCCGACGACGCCGTCGTCGGCGACATCGAGATCGCCCAGCCCGCCCCGCCTCCACCCGAGCCCCGCGATGCCGACTCGAGCCTGGCCGCCCAGCGCACGATGGCGGCGATGTTCGACGCAGCGGTCGAAGCGGAACCGGGTGCGCCGATGATCGTCGACATAGACGGCGAGCAGTCCTACGTCCGGACTTCGGACCACGTCGCGCAGTTGGCCCGCTTGCTGATGTCCGAGGGCGTCGGCCGGGGGACACCCGTGACGATCCATCTCCCGTTCTCCGAGCAGGGCGTCTGCGCAATCCTTGCTGTCTGGTCAGCCGGAGGCGCGGTGTCTCTCGACGCCGGCGAGGTCGCGGTCGGTGTAGGTTTCTCGGATCCGTCCGGCTCGGCGCTTCCCTGGATCTCCGTCGACGACGCGAGCCTGTCCGGCCGATCGACGCGGCCGGTCGACCGGGGCGTACGAGGCTTCGGTATCGACCCCGACGACACGGCCGTCATCTCCGGCGGGGAAGTGGTCACGCACCATCGGCTGGCGCAGTCGGCGTCGACGTCAGGGCGAACCTTCGCCGTCGACCACGAGGCACGCCTGCTGACCGTCGATCGTGACGCACGCTCGGTGACTCGGCCAGATCGACGACACTTTCTCGGGGATCGCGACGTCCTGACGGTGGCCGTCGCGGCCGCGACGGGAGCTGCGCTCGTGATGGACGACCGGAGTGCCCAGGTGCCCGACCTCATCGACGACACTTGGGCAACGCACGTCGTTCACGGCAGTGGCGCCGACGTGGACCTCGGTGGGACGGATGTCGTGGACGTGGTCATCGACCACCCGTGGGCGCAGTAGCGGCGGGTCAGGACTGTGGAGCGCACTCCAAGGGGTGCGAGTCCGGGTACGTGGGATCCAACGCGCGACTGATCATGTAGAACACATCCGGATCACGCGTCAGACCCATGTGCGACGCCGTGTTGCCGGGGCAGATGTCCTGGACCCACTCGTTCTTCACCTGGCCGGTACCGCCGTCGTTCAGGAAGGTTCGCTCCGGAGGCGTCACGACCTCGTCCTTGCGGGTTGCGATCACGGTGTACTCGACACCGGGCATGACTTCGCTACCGGCGTTGAGCTTCTTCAACAAGGGCGAACCGATGAGCTGTTGTGTGCCCGCGATTCCGAACACCAGTTGCGACGTCAGATCGCGGGGAAGCCCGAACGATGCCGCGAGGAGGTACAGCTGCTGCAGCCCGTTGAAGCTGGTTCCGTGGTTGGTGGCGCCGAGAGTGATGACCTGGTTCACCTTGCTGCGCGACGCGTCGGATGCATCGGCACCACCGTTGAACTTGAGGTACTGCCGCGAGACCGTGCCTCCCTGCGAATGTCCGACGAGATCGACCTGGGAAGCGCCGGTGCTCGACAGGACCAAGTCGACGAATTGGCCGAGCTCGCTCGCTGACTGCTCGATGTCGTCGATTCCCCAGACGAGGCGACTGTGGTCCCACATCACCGGCATCGCGCCGTAGTTGAGAGCGAACACGCAGTAGCCCTGACCAGCGAGCTCGGGCGAAAGTTTCGGCCAGCTCTCCTGCATGTCGGTGTCGGTTCCGTGGACCAGGATGACCGGGCGAGGATGCGCTTCGGAGGGCTTGCACGAGAAGTCGTTCGCGCCTTCGGGAGGCGTACCCATGCGCTCCAGGGACAACGGCTCTGGTTCGACTCCCGGCTGCGCGGACGCAGTCGGTGCGCCGATCACAGCAGCGAGTCCGACCAGGGCACACATTGAAACGAGTGCACGTAGTGACCGCGTCGTGAAGAAAGCTCGGCCGCGTCGTACGCATGCGTTCAACTGCTTGCTCCTTGTTGGTTGGTCCACTGCGGTTCGTCCATCCCCTGCAGTTTGCTTCAGGTCGCTTCGACCAGTTCTGTGTCCAGCAGAAGCGCGTCCGATGCCGTCATCGGAGAGAGCGACAATTGTCGCCCGTCGGATCGGCACATCTACCCAGCATTGCGAGACATGCGGGTAAATGCAAATGGCTACCAGCCGAAAGTGTGATATTTCAAGCCTCCACGCACCTCACCGGCATGCGCGGCAACCGCTCGTGCCCATTGGCCGCGTGAAACTTTGGTGACGAATGAGGGAACCAGAGGATTTCCCAGTATCAGTAGCGTCCACCAGTAAGCGACCCGCCGAACGCTGACCGGAGGGCAGCCTCGGGCGCGGTATTCGCCCTGCAGCCTCGCGAATCCGTACCCCAGCTTGTAGGACTGCCGAAGCAATGGCCGCAACTCCTCGCGCAGCCTGTAGGCGACCTCGGCCACCGGTAGGAATCCGAAGGTGTACCCGGCCAATTGTGCTCGCCAGCAGAACTCGACGTCCTCGCTGGCGTGATAGGAGGTGTCCATCCCTCCCAGGTCACGCCACACGCCCGTCCAGGCCCCCATGCTGGCGCCGATGGCGTGAGGCAGAAACGTGGTCCGTCCCTGCCGCTCGGCGGGCATGGACGGCGTCCAGGACATTGCCTTCGCGGTGTTGATTCCCGCGGTCTCCACAGCCGTTCCGACGACGTCGAAATCCTGCGCGAAGCCGACAAGTGAACTGATCCAGTTCTCGTGGACTATGTCGTCCGCATCACAGAAGGCGAGAAATTCGCCCGATGCGTGCCGTGCGCCGCAGTTTCGGGCGAACGACACACCTGCCTGCTCGGAAGCGTCGATGTACTGAATTTTCATACGAGTATTGAGCGAATGGTCGGATATGTGGCGCCTCAGTAAATCGCCGACTCCGTTGTCGGCTACTACGACTTCGAATTCCCCCAAATAATTTTGCTGTGCCAATCCGTCGAGTTGTTCGTCGAGTTGGCTGAGAATTCCATTCATCGGAATTACGACGGAAACAGTCGGGCGAACAGTTCGGTGCGCGTCGATTGTCATATCGACAGCATAAAAGAAAACTGCTCAGGCGGAACTGGACGCCTGACGGTAACCGCGGATGGCCGGGTAGAGGAACACGATCACCAGACCGAAGGACCACGCGAGAGTCTGCAGGACGGGCGTCAGTGTCGGTCCGCCCAGAGCGAAGGCACGCATCGCATCCACCGCACACGACATGGGCTGCGCTGCAACCACAGGCTGCAGCCAAGTCGGGTACGCCGCCACCGGCACGAACCCGGAGTTGAAGAAGAGCAGCAGAGTGCACAGAATCGAGACCAACTCGACCAGCGGCGCGTCTCGTGACACGGTGGCCAGAAACGTCACCAGGACCGCGAACCCGATCCCGAACGCGATGGGTAGAAGCACGAGGCCCAGTCCGGCCAGCAAGCCCTGGTTGAGCCGGAATCCGAGCGCGAACCCCATGGCGATGATCACCAGCGTGGTCACGAACACACGCACGGCCTCGGCCATCATCCGACCCACCAAGCCGGCTGCACGGTGGGTGGGCAGAGTCCAGAAACGCGGCAGCAACCCGTTCATGCGTTCTTGCTTGAGGCCCACTGCACTGACGATGGAGCCGAACATTGCGCCGATGAGCACGATGAGAGGCACCTGGCCGTACACGGCGGGCTGCCCGGTGGCCATCGAAATCGAGTCCCCGAGTACCACTCGGAACATCAGAAGCATCAATGCCGGGTAGAGCATGGCCTGAATCATGGTCGTAGGGTCTCTCGACCAACGCTTGAGCAAGCGAGTGCACTGGATGGTGCTGTGGACGAACAGAGCACGTGCCGACGACTCCGGCAGCATCGTCGTGGGCTCCGGAAACCCGAACGTCTCACGGGTAGCGGCGCGCGGCTGAATGTCGGTCATGATCAGTCTCTCCGTCGCAGGCTCGCCCACAGGGCAAGTGGAACGAGCACAAGGGTAAGGCCGACGATCCAGAGAACGGCGGGGAGCACGACCGACAGCTGGACCGTCCCGTCGGCCATGTCCCTCATCGCTGCCGCGAACTGTGAAATCGGCTGATTACGCACGAACGGGCGAATCCACTCGGGAAAGCCGGACTCCGGAACGAACCCTGTCGACGCCATACCCAGGATCAACTGCGGCAACGTCAGCGCCTGACTGGTGGCTTCCGGGCTCTTCGAGAGAGTTCCGATCGCATCGGCGCCGAAGGACAGCACGGTACTGATTGCCAGCGCCATGGCGCCGAACATGACGGCCTGGTCGAACCCCGCGCTGAATCGAAACCCGATGACGTGCCCGTAGATCAGAGCGGCAGTCAGAGTCACCGTCGACCGGAGGAACGCACTCGTCATTCGTGCCATGAGAGGAGCGCCGATGACGACCGGCATGGTCTTCAGGCGGGTGGACAGACCCGTCAGGGTCTCCGTCGAGGCTCGCTGCGCCGAGGAAATCGCAGTGAACGCCATTGCCTGCAGAACGATGATCGGCATGAGGAACTGCGCGTAGTCGATCCCCTGGAACTGCATGACGAACTTCAGCGGCAGGAAGAAGCCCAGCGTGAAGATCAGGGGTGCGAGGACTGCGATGAACAGCTCACCTTTGCGGACCATGGTTCGGACTGTCCGCGCGGTGAGGACTTTCCACTGTACGAACCCCGAGGGCTCGAAACGAGCCTTGGCACGGGTGCGGCCGGTCGGCGTTGCCGAGGTCGAGGCAGCAGCCACCGTCGAGTCTCGAGAAGTCGTGGTCACTGCGTGGCGGCGGTGTTGGAGTGGCCGGTCAGGGAGAGAAAGACGTCGTCCAGAGACGGCCGGCGCAGTGCGATGTCCGCCAAGGGAATGCCTGCATGGTCGATTCGACGAAGAACCTCGGACAAAGTGGCAGCACCGTCCGGAGCAGGGATGGAGACGCGGTCTGCGCCGGGCGCGAGTTCCCGTGCCACGACGCCGGGCACCAATTCGCCCAGAATCCTCACAACCTCCGGCAGGCGATTCGGATCGACCGGGACAACTTCACAGAAGTTGCCTCCCGTCATCGCCTTGAGCTGATCCGACGTTCCCTCCGCGATCACCGTTCCCTTGTCGATGACGATGATGTTGTCGCTCAGAACGTCGGCTTCCTCCAGGTACTGCGTGGTGAGCAGCACGGTGATGCCCTGCGCTTTGAGTGCCTCGACCAGTGACCAGACGCCCTGACGGCTGCGCGGATCCAGCCCCGTCGTCGGTTCGTCGAGAAACACGACCTCCGGACGAACGACCAGACCACATGCGATGTCGATGCGGCGGCGCATTCCACCGGAGTATCCGCGCACCGGTCGTTTGCCGGTGTCCGCCAGGTCGAATTCCTCGAGCAACGCGTGGGCGCGGGCCTTCGACGCCTTCTTGTCCAGGCCCATCAGTCGACCGAACAGCTCGATGTTCTCCCGTCCGGACAGAGTGTCGTCGAGGGCGGCGTACTGGCCCGTCATCATGATGGACCTGCGGACCGCAGGTGCATCGGTCACGACGTCGTGGCCCGCGACGAGTGCCCTGCCGGTGTCCGGTTTGATCAGTGTCGCCAGAACTTTGACCGTGGTCGTCTTACCAGCGCCGTTGGGGCCGAGTATTCCGAGAACGGTCCCCTTGGGAGCCGAGAAGCTGATGCCTCGGAGGGCGTGCACGTCGTCGAAAGATTTGTGGACGTCTTCGACCAGTACAGCTACGTCCTCGGGAAAGGGCATCGATACTCCGTGCGGTCGGTGGTGCAGTCGGGTTCTTCTGAAGAAGGGATTCGGTGAGCGCGTACCCGTCAGTTCAATCCAGGCACCGGACCGAAATGTTACCTGCCGGGAAAGACGGCGATTTCACATCGCTCACGACCACTCGATTCCAATTTCGTCCTCGACGTCCAGTTCGCGGCACAGAGATCGAATGCCGCTGTAGTCCTGGACGAGGTGCTCCCGGCTCCCGTCGTCGACGATGTCGCGAAGCATCGCCTCGAATCCGTCGACTTTCTCGGCACCGAGAATTGCTTCCCACGTCGAGAAGTCCGTGCTCGAGAACGCCTTCATGCCCTGGGCGAGGCCGTCGAGGAACAGTCTGCGATCACGGTCGTCCAGTGTGCCGAAGACGATCTTGGCCATCTCGTCGGCGATCGAGGCATGGCAGTACTCGTCGCGATTGTGGAGCTTCACCGTTGCGCGATTCACCGGTTGGATGATGTCGTCGTCCTCGATCAAGTCCAGGTAGGAGGTTATCGAGATCTCCGCGACAGTCGTGTACGCGAGGGCGCTCAATGCAGCAGCTCCGGAGTTCGCCGCACCGAGCTGCGCGGCGCGTTGAGCACGGACTGTCGCGCTGAACGGGAGTTGTCGCTCGGGCATCGCCCATCCGCGCTGACGACGGGTGAGCGCGCTCGCGTTCAGATGCATGAGGGTGTGGTACTGCTCGTCGACCATCGCCTGCGTGACAGCGATCGCGAGGACGTCACCCATTCCGGTGTCGAACACGTCCTGGGCAAGGAGTGAGAAGCCCGGATTGACCACGTGCTGTTCCACGTCCATGACGTTCTTGTTGAACGCGATCCAGCCCCAGGCCCGGATCCGTTTCCGCTTCTCGTCCGGCAGCGAGAGGTACACGTCGTGTTCCGCAAACGGGATCAGAGCTTCCGGGAAGTCGTGCTTGGCATGGTCGAACAGGTCGTCCAGTTCGGGTTCGGGCTTCTTGACCGTGGCCCGATTGGCCCAGTTGCCGGCCAGCCTCGACACGATCGCGCTCTCCACTGGATCGTCCGGGTCGTACTCGGGCAGTGATGGATTGTCGATCATGACCGGTTCTCCTCACGTCATTGTTCTCGCACGATACCGAAGAGTCGAGCGCAGAGAGCCGCGTATCCGGCGGGATCGGGTAGGCCGGACTCGGCGCGATCGAGGAACTTCTCGAAGTCAGGCACTACGCCGTCCTCGACGACCGAATTCAACTGGGACATCGCCGACGCCAGCGCGGACCGCGCGGTCACCGCATGGGGGTTTCCGGATTGCACATCCCAGTAGACCTCCGGTTCACCGCCCGTCACCCGAGCCAGTAATGCCAGGGCGGTACGAGCAGGGGGAGGGGCGAGAGCGTGCACGAGCGCCGGGTCGACGTCGAGCGAGGCGAGAGCAGATCCGAACGCCAGCACAGCAGCGTGGGTCAGAGCCTGCGTTGCGGCAGCCACCCGGTCGTGCTCGTCGGCGTTCACTCGCACGATCAGCCCGCCCCACGTTTCGAGACGAGCAAGAAATTCGCCGACGCGGGGGCCGTCCCGGTGGACGACCGCCGCGACAGGGCGTCCGTCCATCCCGAGGGACGGAGCGAACATCGGATTGATACCGAGCACGGAGGCATGCGTCCACCGAGCCTCGACCGAGGAGGCGAATCGGGACTTCACCGACAGTGTTTCGACCAGCAGTATGTCCCGGCCGGAATCCGGTACCTGCGCGGCAAGAGCTACCGATTCCGGGACCGCCAGGACGACGACGGTCGTCGACGCCAACAACTCGCGGAGCGTGTCGTCCGGATCGACGATGTTGCCCTGCACATGGTCACAGCCGTGCTGCGGATCGCCGGTTGCGTCGACATCCACGGTGACGACGGACAGCCCGTCGGAGACGAGGAGCCCGGCCAGAAGGGTGCCGACGGCTCCACGGCCACCGACCACGACAGCGTCATTCGACTTCATTCGTCGAGTATCACCGCTGTCGGCTCGCGGCGGAGATCCAGATGGTGATGTCCGCGTGGACGACCTCGACTCCGGCGCTGTCGCGAATCGACACCGGCACGACGACGTCCGAACCCTCCGTGACGGTTGCCCAATCGGGTGAATCGAGCAGGGCTACCGCGGTCAGTGATGTGGTGGCCTTGGTCAGATAGCGCACCGTCATCTCCTTCGGGATCCAGCGATGCGTCGGTGGCACCGTCGCTTCGGCGAGCATGCCCATGGCCACCTCGGCGAGATTGCACGCGGCGATCGCGTGAAATGTGCCCAAGTGGTTCCTGATTCCCCACCACTTCGGGGCAGTCACCTCGCAACGACCTGGCTCGAGGGACTTCACGCGGGGGAGGACGGATCCGAAGTACGGGACCCTGAGACACATGCCGATGGAGAAGATCGTCTGCCCGACGACGTTGTCGGGGAGCTTCTTCCACAGGCCGTAGGTAGTGCTGGTGGCGGTCATGCGCGTATCTTACTGCCGAGTAAGGTGCGCGGGTTCCGCGTGCGACGAATCCGCATCGAGAGGGATTTGTGCTCCGGCGCGGTCTACGGCATACTGGTCGGGTTGCCTGGACACGGGACGCGCTTTCGTGCGGCCTTCGCCAGGTAAGAGCAGAACAGGACCAGCACTCCACGTGAGTGCGTTCGGTTTGCCGGCTCGGAGATGAAGGAACGCCTCGCGCACCCGGTCATCGAAGAAGAGCAAGCGGAAAGAAGTGTCAGTAGAAATACGACACGCCCGACCGCGTGGACCGGAGAACCATGACAGATGAACAGCGGCAACGGATCGGGTCCTTCCTGATCGCCAACGTTCGGTTCGTCGTGTGAGCACGAGGGCAGTTCGAGTCTCCTCGGTTTTCGCCGAGCGGCTCGGGGACTGTGCAGACGAGGTGGAGCAGGCCATGAGGCCGGCTTCACGACAAGCGGCAAGAAAAGGACACTAAGCGTGGCGGGACAAAAGATCCGCATCAGGCTCAAGGCCTACGACCACGAGGCGATCGACGCGTCAGCGCGCAAGATCGTCGAGACGGTCACCCGTACGGGTGCCCGCGTCGTCGGACCGGTGCCGTTGCCGACCGAAAAGAACGTGTACTGCGTCATCCGTTCGCCCCATAAGTACAAGGATTCGCGCGAACACTTCGAGATGCGTACTCACAAGCGGCTCATTGACATCCTCGACCCGACGCCGAAGACGGTCGACGCGCTCATGCGCATCGATCTGCCTGCCAGTGTCGACGTCAACATCCAGTGAGCGCGGAGACAACGATGACTGATAACAAGAATCGGCCTGCCACAGGCATTCTGGGCACCAAGCTCGGAATGACTCAGGTCTTCGACGAGAACAACCGCGTCGTTCCCGTGACCGTGATCAAGGCCGGACCCAACGTGGTCACCCAGATCCGCACGCAGGAGCGCGACGGCTACAGCGCCGTCCAGGTCGCCTTCGGCGCGATCGATCCCCGCAAGGTGAACAAGCCGACCACCGGCCAGTTCGAGAAGGCAGGCGTCACGCCTCGCCGCCATGTCGTGGAGATCCGCGTCGCCGACGCCTCGCAGTTCGAGGTCGGCCAGGAGCTCACCGCTGCAGTGTTCGAGGACGGCGCTTTCGTCGACGTCACCGGCACCAGCAAGGGCAAGGGCTTCGCCGGCACCATGAAGCGCCACGGATTCAAGGGCCAGGGCGCAAGCCACGGCGCCCAGGCCGTGCACCGTCGTCCGGGATCCATCGGCGGTTGCGCCACTCCCGGTCGCGTCTTCAAGGGAATGCGTATGTCCGGCCGCATGGGTGGCGACCGCGTTACCACGCAGAACCTCTCGGTCCACAAGGTGGACAGCGAGAACGGTCTGCTCTTGATCAAGGGAGCAATCCCGGGCCGTCGCGGCAATGTCGTGATCGTCAAGTCTGCATTGAAGGGTGGTGCTCGGGCATGACCAGCCTCGAGAAGAAGACCAACCTGACGCTCGACGTCAAGGAAGCCGGCGGCAAGACCAACGGCACCGTCGATCTCCCCGCCGAGATCTTCGATGCGCCTGCCAACATCGCGCTTCTGCACCAGGTCGTCGTGGCTCAGCTCGCTGCTGCTCGTCAGGGAACTCACTCCACGAAGACTCGTGGCGAGGTTCGCGGTGGCGGCAAGAAGCCGTACCGGCAGAAGGGCACCGGCCGGGCTCGTCAGGGCTCGACTCGCGCTCCTCAGTTCGTCGGCGGTGGCACGGTCCACGGACCGCAGCCGCGCGACTACAGCCAGCGCACCCCCAAGAAGATGAAGGCAGCTGCATTGCGCGGTGCGCTCTCCGATCGGGTTCGCAGCGAGCGTCTGCACGTGATCACCGAACTGGTTGCCGGACAGACTCCGTCGACCAAGGTCGCGAAGTCCTTCCTCGGTGAGATCTCCGATCGCAAGAAGCTTCTTCTTGTTGTCGGCCGCGAGGACGTTGCAGCGTGGAAGAGCGTTCAGAACCTGGACGGCGTGCACCCCATCGCACCCGATCAGCTCAACACGTACGACGTGCTCGAAGCCGATGACGTCGTCTTCAGCGTGGAAGCGCTGAACACGTTCATCGCAGGGCCTGCGAAGAACGAGGAGGGAAGCAAGTGACCACCATCGCCGATCCCCGCGACATCCTGCTTGCACCGGTCATTTCCGAGAAGTCCTACGGACTGATCGAGGAAGGCACCTACACCTTCCTGGTGCACCCGGATTCGAACAAGACGCAGATCAAGATTGCCGTCGAGAAGATCTTCGACGTCACTGTGACCAGCGTCAACACGCAGAACCGTCAGGGCAAGCGCAAGCGGACCCGCACCGGTTACGGCAAGCGCAAGGACACCAAGCGCGCGCTCGTGACGCTCTCCGCCGACAGCAAGCCCATCGAGATCTTCGGAGGTCCGGTCGCGTAAGCGACTGGGACTCTTCGGATATAAGGACGAGAAGACTCATGGCAATCCGTAAGTACAAGCCGACCACTCCGGGCCGCCGCGGCGCCAGTGTCTCCGATTTCGCGGAGATCACTCGCAGCACGCCCGAGAAGTCGCTGATTCGCCCCCTGCACGGTCGCGGTGGACGTAACGCACACGGTCGTATCACCACCCGGCACAAGGGTGGCGGTCACAAGCGTGCATACCGTCTGATCGATTTCCGTCGCAACGACAAGGACGGCGTGCCGGCCAAGGTCGCTCACATCGAGTACGACCCCAACCGCACCGCCAACATCGCACTGCTGCACTACGCAGACGGCGAGAAGCGCTACATCGTCGCCCCCAAGGGCATCGCTCAGGGTTCGCCCATCGAGCAGGGTGCAGGCGCCGACATCAAGCCGGGCAACAACCTGCCGCTGCGCAACATCCCGACGGGTACGACCGTTCACGCGGTCGAGCTTCGTCCGGGCGGCGGCGCGAAGATGGCACGTTCGGCCGGCGCGAGCATCCAGCTCCTCGGTAAGGAAGGCCCCTACGCGACCCTGCGTATGCCGTCCGGCGAGATCCGTCGCGTCGACGTGCGCTGCCGCGCAACCGTCGGCGAGGTCGGCAACGCCGAGCAGTCGAACATCAACTGGGGTAAAGCCGGCCGTATGCGTTGGAAGGGCAAGCGCCCGACCGTTCGTGGTGTCGTGATGAACCCGGTCGACCACCCGCACGGTGGTGGCGAGGGCAAGACCTCCGGTGGACGCCACCCGGTCAGCCCCTGGGGACAGCCTGAAGGCCGTACCCGCAAGAACAAGGCGAGCGACAAGCTGATCGTCCGTCGTCGTCGTACCGGCAAGAACAAGCGCTAGGAGGGAGTTCAGAATGCCACGCAGCCTGAAGAAAGGCCCGTTCGTAGACGATCACCTCCTCGCGAAGGTTGACGTCCAGAACGACAAGGGAACCAAGCAGGTCATCAAGACCTGGTCCCGTCGATCGACAATTCTCCCCGACTTCATCGGTCACACCTTCGCCGTCCACGACGGTCGCAAGCACGTGCCGGTGTTCGTGTCCGACTCGATGGTCGGCCACAAGCTCGGAGAGTTCGCACCGACCCGCACGTTCAAGGGTCACATCAAGGACGACCGGAAGGCGAAGAGGCGATGAGCAACACCGAAACCGCCAACCCGACTGCCAAGGCCGTCGCGAAGCACGTCAGCGTCACGCCCATGAAGGCTCGTCGCGTCGTGGATCTGGTTCGCGGGCGCTCCGTCGAGGACGCGCTCAACATCCTGAAGTTCGCGCCGCAGGCAGCCAGCGAGCCGGTCGCCAAGGTGATCGCCTCCGCAGCGGCCAACGCAGAGAACAACCTGGATCTCGACCCCAGCACGCTGATCGTCGCGACCGCGTTCGTCGACGAGGGCAAGACGGGCAAGCGATTCCAGCCGCGCGCTCAGGGTCGTGCTTTCCGGATCCGCAAGCGCACCAGCCACATCACGGTGATCGTCGAGAGCCTGCCCAAGACCGGCGGAACAAGTCGTAACCGTCGTAAGGGCCAGGCGTCCAAGGAAGGGGCTCAGTAGTGGGTCAGAAAATCAACCCGCACGGCTTCCGCTTGGGTATCACCACTGACTGGAAGTCGCGCTGGTACGCAGACAAGCAGTACTCGGAGTACGTCAAGGAAGACGTCGCCATCCGCAAGCTCCTCGCCACCGGCATGGAGCGCGCAGGTATCGCGAAGGTCGAGATCGAGCGCACCCGTGACCGTGTCCGCGTGGACATCCACACGGCACGTCCGGGCATCGTCATCGGTCGTCGTGGCGCCGAGGCCGACCGCATCCGCGGAGCTCTCGAGAAGCTGACCGGCAAGCAGGTCCAGCTGAACATCCTCGAGGTCAAGAACGCCGAGTCCGAGGCTCAGCTCGTGGCTCAGGGTGTTGCAGAGCAGCTCAGCAACCGCGTCGCTTTCCGTCGTGCAATGCGTAAGGCCATTCAGTCGGCCATGCGTCAGCCGAATGTCAAGGGCATCCGTGTCCAGTGCTCCGGCCGTCTCGGCGGCGCCGAGATGTCACGCTCGGAGTTCTACCGCGAAGGCCGTGTGCCCCTGCACACGCTTCGTGCGGACATCGACTACGGCCTGTACGAGGCAAAGACCACCTTCGGCCGTATCGGCGTGAAGGTCTGGATCTACAAGGGCGACATCGTCGGTGGCCGTCGTGAGCTGGCCGCCGCTGCACCTGCTGCAGGCAACGATCGCCCGCGCCGTGAGCGTCCCTCGCGTCCGCGTCGTTCCGGTGCTTCGGGCACCACCGCGACGAGCACCGAGGCAGGCCGTGCGGCATCCGCAGAGGCTCCGGCCTCGACCGAGCCGAATCAGGAGGGCTGACGATGTTGATCCCACGCCGGGTCAAGCACCGGAAGCAGCACCACCCGAAGCGATCGGGTGCGTCCAAGGGCGGCAACCACGTGACGTTCGGTGACTACGGTATCCAGGCTCTCGAGCCTGCCTACATCACCAACCGTCAGATCGAGGCCTCCCGTATTGCGATCACCCGCCACATCAAGCGTGGCGGCAAGGTCTGGATCAACATCTTCCCGGACCGTCCGCTCACCAAGAAGCCTGCCGAAACCCGAATGGGTTCCGGTAAGGGTTCGCCCGAGTGGTGGGTCGCGAACGTCAAGCCGGGGCGCGTGCTCTTCGAGCTCTCGTTCCCCGACGAGGCCGTCGCACGTCAGGCCCTGACGCGCGCAATCCACAAGCTGCCGATGAAGGCACGCATCATCACCAGGGAGGAGCAGTTCTGATGGCTACCGGAACCCCAGCCGCAGAGCTCCGCGAGCTCACCGGTGAAGAGCTGGTCACCAAGCTGCGTGAGTCGAAGGAAGAGCTGTTCAACCTTCGTTTCCAGATGGCTACCGGCCAGCTGGACAACAACCGTCGACTGCGCACCGTTCGTCACGAGATCGCGCGCATCTACACCGTCCTGCGTGAGCGTGAGCTCGGTCTGGCCACTGGTCCTGCCGACGACACTGCAGGTGACGCGGCATGAGCGAGGAAAAGACTGTGACTGAAGGACGCAACAACCGCAAGACCCGCATCGGATACGTCGTATCCGACAAGATGGAGAAGACGATCGTGGTCGAGCTGGAAGACAGGGTCAAGCACCCTCTCTACAGCAAGGTCATCCGTCGGACCACCAAGGTCAAGGCACATGACGAGAAGGGCGACGCCGGAGTAGGCGATCGCGTTCAGCTCATGGAGACCCGCCCGCTGTCCGCCACGAAGCACTGGCGACTGGTCGAGGTCCTCGAAAAGGCCAAGTAAGCATTCACTGCTGCGAAAAAGCCCACTTCCCTTCGGAAGTGGGCTTTTTCGTGTCGTTGGAATGGTTCAGTTCGCCCGGGAGAGTCGCAGGACTTCCTCCTCGGTCGGAGGGCTCTTGGGGTGGTACGTCAGGCAAAGTGCCGTTGCTGTTCTGCGGAATTCGGTCCCCTCGACTGCGGCGTAGAACTGGCCGGTGGGCAGACGTGCAATGTCGGGCACCGAGCCACCCTTCGCGCGAGCGATCTCCTGAGCGGTGTTGATCTGCACCGGGCTGTTGAGCAGACCGTAGAACTGAGTCGCCGCGTTTCCGGCTATGTGGGGATGCAAGCCTTTGGGTGCTTGGGTCGCGAACACCAGTCCGAGTCCGTACTTGCGTGCCTGCGACGCGAGCGCGAGTGTGCTTCTGGTAGCCGCAGTCGTACGGCCGGATGGGGCGAAGTTCTGCGCCTCGTCCATGACGAACAGCCCACCGAGTGGGCGATCTCCTGCGGGGTTGCGCTTGATCCAGGCGAACAGGCCCATCTGCAACTGGTTGACGAAATTGTGCTTCTGCTCGTCCGTCGTCAGCCAGCCGAGATTGATCACCGATACCCGCGCTTTCTTACCCGCGGCGGGGGTCAGAAGCACACCAGGGTCGACAGGCGTTCCCTCGCCGGCGAAGAGGGGATCGTTCGAGGCAGCAGCCTTGAGATTTTCCGCGAGACCGGACGCAATGCGCACTGCGTCGCGCATGTCGCTCGCACCCTCGGGAAAGTCTTCGAGTAGGTCGACGAAGCTGCCGAGTGTCCCGCCGCCGGATCCGCCGAACAGCACGAGCGCCTGCTTGAGAACGGCCCGGCCGTGCTTTGCCCGCGGCGACTCTCCCGTGACCATCGCGGCGGGAATGAGCGCAGACAGGGCCGATTCGACGGATGCGTCGAACTCGTCCTGGTCACCCACGACGGCCGCGAAGTCGGGCAAAGGTTGAAAACTTAGCGGGCGGCCGCTGGACTTACGGGGAGTCCAGACGACGATGTCGGTGTCGGTCAGATACGCGGCTGCTTTCGCCTCGTCGCCGGGCGGCCATGTGCGTTCGTCGGCGGGCCAGGGGGTGCCCAACCTCGCGAGGTCGTTGTTCACGTCCAGGACGATCGCCGAAACGCCCTGCAGCGCACACTCTTCGATGAGTCGACGGATCAGCACGGTCTTGCCCGAACCCGAGCCCGCGAAAATCGCGGTGTGCTTCCGCAGCGCTTCGAGAGGCACCGTGACATCCGCGTTGGTACTGGTCTCCTGGCCGATCGAGATCGATGCGACTCGGGCCGGCGACACTGCGAGAGTGGGCGCCGGGGGTTCCGCTTCCTGTTCGATGAGGGCGCGGTCGTCGTCGACAACGCTGACCGCGGGCAACACAGTCTTGAACAGCTCGATCGAGTGAGCGGGTTTGCGCACGAGCAACCACGAGGTCAACGCGGGTGAATTCTCTGCCACCAGCGTGCTCAACGCGGACAGCGAGCGTCGGTCATCCTCGGACAGCGGCACCTCGACGCCACCTGCACGGCGAAGTGCGGCAATTGTCTGCTCGGTCTTCGCTCCCGACGGCCACGGCGCGTTTCTGATGAGAATCAGACGGCGACGGGGCATGTCGATGTGTAGGCCCGCCGTCGACACGGCCCGCTCGACGCGCGCGAGAGCAGCCCGGGCGTTCGGCGAGGTGACCGCACGGAAGCACCAGTGCTCCTCGTCGTCGGTGTCGGTGTCGACGGTGTGGCGTAGGCGGGCGTGCAGAGCGGGCTTACCGCTGGGTGGCGGGTCCTGGGCAAGGCTGTCGTCGGAAGACTGGTGCTCGTGAATCCATGCGGTGAGGCCCGCAGACAGCAGAACCGGGACGAGAGAGTCCTCCGTATCGGGGACCAGAGGCGTCGAGACGTCGGCTCCGCGGCGAAGTTCTGCGTAGCGCTCGTCGAGAGCATCGAGTTCGCTGAGACGCGCATGGGGGAGTTCACCTGGCGCCGCCGAGCCCGTTCGATCGGCAAAGGACGTCAGTTCCGACGCCTCGCCGGTGTCGAGGCAGTGCCTGATGTGACGGTCCACCGCGATGAGAAGCTGACGCGGTGTGAAGTCCGGGGCTTGGTCGAAAGCCTGAGCAGCGACCGGCCACGTCTGGTGTGGAGGCGCGAACCCTGCTTCGAGGAAGCACGCAGCCAGTCGCCGCCCGAGTAGAAGTCGACCGACCTCGGACGAGGGAATCGGTTTGAGAGGCTGAGTGACCCGAAAACGATCTCGCATCGGGGCGACGCCACGTGCTGCGATGAGCTCCCATGCGCTCGACAGGGCGGACAGCACCGATGCCGTCCTCGGGAGCGTCTCACGGAGTGACATCAACCCGTGCGCGAGGTGCTCGACAACTTTGTCTTCTTGTTCGTCGGCGGCTTGTTGATCCGATCCCGTCCGCGCTTGCGCAACGAGTGTGTCGATCTGATCGATCGCGAGGACCGTCGGCCCGGTGATCGCCAGAAGCCGAGAAATGTTCTCGGCGATTCCCTGATGTCCGAGCTCGGCCCGGCGAATACCCCATGGCGCGAATTCCTGAGCGTCGACGTCGTCGATCGACTGCAAGTACGCGTCTCCGAGGTCCTGCACCGACGCATCGGGTGCAATCGAGAGAACCAGCGCTCGGAGTGTGTGTTGCGAGGTCCGACGATGCCGGGGATGGACCTTGTACACAGCCGTCACGAACTCGTCGAGTGTGGTCGGTTCGATCATGGATTCGCCCATGATCTGATGTCGCTGCTCGTCGGAGACCTGTCCGATCTCGCAGAGCCTGCGGAGCAGCAAAGACAGCTGGCTGTCCGTGCCCTCACCGGACGGACGCATGAGATCGTCGAGCATGCCCATCAGGGTCGAGCGCCAGAAGCCCGCGGCGTCGAGAAGTCGAATCAGGAAGAAATAGCCACCGCGACTCTGCACCTCTTCACGGACTTGGCCTAGCAGATGTGTCTTGCCGGAACCCGCGGGCCCACGGACCACGACACCGAGCGGGCTTGCATCGTCCGACGATTCGGCGTCGGAGTATGCGTTCATCACCTCGACGAATACTCGCTCGTGCATGCCCGGGACGTGAACGTTCGATTGAGAACGCCATACGTCGTCGGGAGTGGGCGCCCAGCTCAACCGGACCGATTCGAGTGCTCGGATCTGCTCTCGTGCCCCATCGTTGCTCGTCAGTGTCACAGCTCGATCTCCAGAAGGTGGTTGCGCTGATTCCCGACTACGACGGCTGCGTCGTGGTCCGCATCGGAGAGTGTCTTCTGGTTCTCCTCTGGGATCAACGACACGTCCGGCGCGCGCCGGAGGCGGACAAGGGCGTCGTCGAGCTCGTCTCGGGGGATGTCGGAGAGCTCCGTACGCAGGCGGGTGAGGCGAATCGGTCGTCCGGGCTCGGGTGCCAACCGGGCATAGGCTTCGCGGATGCGAGCCTCGACCCCTACTGGCTCGACCCCTGTTGTCTCGACCCCTGCTGGCTCGGCCGCAGACTGCGTGTCGACGACCGCATCGGATGTCGGCCCACTGCGCGGGGAGAAGATCTCCGCGGGCCGGGTCTGCGACGTATCGAGCCAACGACGCAGTCCGGCCAGGACAGTGAACAGTGCCTTGCCCGCACCGGTCGGTCGCGCCGGGGGAGCGCCACCCATGAGATCACTGCAGAAGCGCCACCCTGCGTCGGTCAGCTCCAGCGTCATCGGGCGCACTGCGGTGTCTACATCGATCAGGCCCATCTTCGTCAACTTGTCACGAGACGGCTTGTCGAGACTGGGTCCCAGGTTCTTCAACTCGGAATTCTTGACCGCAGTTGCCTCGGCCATCAACACCAGCAGGACGGCGGCCTCGGTGCCTGTCACGTCATCAGCGCTCAACGGTAGTTCCTTTCGATCGTCGTCGTGCCAGTGCTGCGCCGACGGTCGCGACCACATGCTCGTGGTCGTCGATCACCTGGCTGTTGGTGAAGCGCAACACGATAAATCCCTCGGTCTGAAGTTGGTTGTCTCGCATGCGGTCCGCGCCGAACTTCGTTGCCGCACGGTGTTCGTCACCATCGATCTCCACGACGACGCGTTCGGTCCGCCACAGTACGTCCACCGTGAAGGGGCTCGACAGCGAGCCGAGTCGCACTGCTCGGTTGTGCTCGCGGCCCGTTGCCCACGGCTGGTTGTCGAGTGCTCGGCAGAGAATCTTCTCCGGTTCGCTGCCGGGATGGGGGTGCCCGACGATCGGCGGATAGCTCAGCGGGCGGAATCGATCGACCACGGTGCTCACACCGATCGGCAAGGCGGCCGCAGTCACACGAACCGACGGAAATCTGTCGACGGCGGACACGTCGTCGCCTGAAATCCAGACTCCGATGCCGGCGCGAGCGCACAGCCACTCACTCGCTGTGGCGACGACGGACGGGTCGTAGGAGGTACCGACCACGAGCACGAGCGCCGCGCAGTGCTTGCCGTAAGCAGCCGCCACCAGGGAAGCAGAACCTGACGCTCTGGTCTCCAGTGGAATCCCATCGGCGTTCGGCGAAACCCCGGTAGCTGCTGCACTCGTGAGCCTCTCCAGATATGGGCCGAAATGCGAACTTTCGGCGGCTAGTCGACGAACCGCGACGCCTCTGGCGTCACCGTCGAGCGTGGACGTACCGCGAAACAGGTCGGACTCCGGGAGCCACAGCGCGGTCGTCTCGACGGCGGCTCGTTCGAGTGCGCTGACGACGTCGTCGACGAGGTCGCGGACGCCACGAGTGTGTGCAGCAGGCAATGCGAAGAACACGACCGCAGGTGCCCCCGCGGGCAGAGGATCGACGGATTCGGCCAGTTCCCGAACGGACGAACCGTGCAGCCGCACGACACGGTCCAGTGGTAACCCCGCCCACCACGACTCGATGTGTTCCCCCACCCCGTGAACCGTACCGAGTAATCGGCCTCGATGCCGATCGGTCACCGGCCGAGCAGACCTCCCAGCGCGCCGCCGACGCCCGCCTGTTCACCGCTGCCGCTGCCCCCGATCAGCCCGCCTGGAGGCTGCTCCGACGGCTGCACCACGACGAAGCCCTGCCCACCGAATTCCAAGGTGAACCGCTCGCCGGTGCTGCGCCCGATCAGTGTCCCGAGGCCGAAAGAATCGTTCTTCTTCACGCGGGTGGACAAGCTCGACGACCAGGCGACCGCGGCTTGCGGGTCCGCGAAGGTGGGCTGATCCACCTGAAGAACCACCGGCACTCCGTCGGTCGTGATGGCGATCCGACCGCGTCCAGTGAAGACGCAGTTGAAGAAACCGGCGTTTCCGCCGGAAGCAGCACCCTGAACGCGTTTGACGTCGTAGGACAGGCTCGACTCGAATGCCAGGACGTTGGCGCCGTTGATCGTGAGGCCGTCGTTACCGTCCAGATCGATGAGGTGCACGTCCTGGGCGGCGTTGGCGAGAAACAGATCCCCGTGGCCGGATACCTTCATCAAGGGCACGCCCTCACCGGACAATGCCTGTTTGAGCGCCCGCCCGAGCCCGCCGGAGCCCTTCGCCTCGAAGTGAAGATCACCCTGATACGCGACCATAGAACCAGCTCTGGCCATGATGTCGCCGTTCATACCGATGCGACACATTTTGCTGCCCTGCTTCTGAATACCGGCCCCGGGCACTTCCGCGTGGGCGGGTGCGAACAGTTCGCTTCTCATAGGGAGGTGTCTTCCTGATGTCGGGGTGGGGGTCGGGGTCGGACTTTTGTTTTTAGTGATACGGCGTCCAACGAGATCTACGCCCTCGTCGTCGTCGGGACGACCACTGC